>DASWCI010000297.1:0-9129 GCA_036390195.1 Gemmatimonadaceae bacterium | reverse complement strand
TCGACATGAGAGCCTCGGTCAGATCGGTGTGTTGGAGGATAGCTGCTGCTGCACCCGTGAGGGCGCTGGCCGCGCCTGCTCGCTAAGCAGCTTCGTTGTGAAGCGTTGTCCTTCGGAAATTCGCTCGACTTCCAGCGCGATCGCGTCGACCGCCTGCTCGAGGCGAGCGAACCGTGCGTCGTCCAGCGGCTCTCGCTTGGCATCGGTGACATGACGCGCGATCCACGCACGCGAGATCGTTCTTATCGAATACGCAACGGAGCCGAATAAGGCTACCGCGACCATTACTTTCCCGGGATCGTCCATAAGCTCCGTCTATAAAGTGTCTCGAATCCATACGGACGAGCGGCGAATTTGGTTCAAGAGCACTGCGCGCCTGGTCTGCAGAATCGTTACTCCGGTCATCCTGGGTCGGTTATGCGGGTGCCCCCGCAGGGACACCTTCACCGACCGGCACCGCACTTGGGCCCCGCGGCTTGAACAGGAATGCGAACAGGATGAAGACCAGTGCCGCGCCGGCGGACGGAACCAGCCAGATCGAATGCCAGTCGTGGGTAACCTTCAGGCATTCGTGCGCAGCGGCGGCCGCATCGCTACAGGCGGGATTCGCCGTCGCATAGCGATTCACTACCGTTCCCGACACGAATGCGCCGATGAAGTATCCGAGACCGTTGGTGACGAAGTTGATGAGTCCCTGCGCCGCGGCGCGAATCTTCTCGCCGGCACGTTGGTCGGTGTAAATCTGACCAGCGACGAAGAAGAAATCGTAACAGACGCCGTGGAACAGGATTCCGATGTAGATGAGCACCATCACTGGCCCGACCGCACCAGTCCCGAAGGCCAAATAGCGAAGCGACCATGCGGCCATTCCAACGAGCATGATGACTTTGATTCCGAACCTCCGCAGAGCAAACGGCAGCATCAGCATGAAGAAGATCTCGGACATCTGGCCGAAGGTCTGAATGAAGGCCGGATCGGGCGCCTTGATCTCATTCAGGAAAGGGTTCGCGAACGTGTAGTAGAACTGCAGCGGAATACAGAGGAGAAACGAGCCAGCGACAAAGATGAAGAAGTCCCGGTTCTTGAGAAGCGCAAGCGAGTCGAGACCCAGCGCATCGTGAACGCTGAACCTTCCGCCCGGTGCCTTAGGGGGCGTGTGCGGAAGCGCCAGCGAGTACAGCGCCATGATGATCGAAGCCCCTGAGGCAAGTCGCATCGGAAGCACCAGCGCGTCGGCGTGGAATACCTTCCCCACCAGAAATCCGGCCACGATCCACCCGATTGTGCCGAGAACACGAATGAACGGGAAGTCGCGACCCGGATCGCGCACGTGGTGGAATGAAATCGAGTTCGTGAGAGACAGCGTCGGCATGTAGCACAACGCGTAGAGAATCAGCAGCGGATAAAAACGTCCGAACGTACTCTGCAGCGAGACCAGATACATCACTACGCCACCGATCAGATGCAGCAGCGCCAGAAGCTTCTCGCTCGAGAAGTATCGGTCGGCAACGACACCCATGAAAAACGGTGACACGAGAGCCGCGATCGCCGTTGCTCCGTACGCCAGTCCGATCTGGCGATCGGTGAAGTGGAGCGTCTGACCGAGGTACGTCCCCATCGTAACGAACCAGACCCCCCAGATGAAATACTGGAGGAACATCATCGCCGAAAGCCGCGCCCTCGCGCTCACGGCAAAACCCTGATGCGGATGTTGCGAAGCGAAAGGGTACCGTCGTGATCACCCTGAATCCCGATGTACCCCCGGGGCGCGGTTCCGTACTTCGGATAAGCGACGAACTTGCTCGCCTTGACCTTCGCCTGCCAATCAGGACTTCCGAGCTCGTACTCGAGTAGCTTCTGTCCGTTCATCCAGTGTTGCACGCTGTTGCCATTGACTACGATCAGTGTGGAGTTCCACTGATCCGCCGGCTTCACGACTCCAGCTGGCGACGGATAGAGCGCGTAGTCAGCACCCGCGGAGGTCAGCCTGCTTTGACCGTCCGGATGACCGGCGTCGTCGAGAAGCTGGTACTCGGGCGCGCTCCAGTAGATGTGGTCATACTCCTCGGTGCCTCGATAAAAAATACCCGCGTTGCCGCCCGCGCTCAGTTTCCAGTCGAGCGCCAACTCGAAGTTCCCGAACTGGTCTCTCGTGATGATGTCGCCGACTGAGCCTGTCTTGGTCAGGACGCCGTCGACGATTTTCCAGCCGTCGGGCATTGTCTGCTGCTTGTACCCCCTCCAGGCCGCGGTGCTCGTTCCGTCGAAGAGCGAGCGCCAGCCCGCCGCGCGTTGTTCAGGCGTCAAGGCCGTAGCGCCAGATGCATTGCTGGCAGACGAGCCCGATGTATTACCCATTGGTGTGCATGCGACGACGAGCAGCGTCAGCTGCGAGACAATCGCCACACGTGCGGCAGCTCCATGCATCATGGCTTCCTCTTGATGAAGTATTCAGACTGCCCAACCTGCGCGATACTCTCGCGTCAGGTATTGATTCGCATCTGCGATATTTGTCACCCGCATGTTGTCACCGTCGTACAGAATCTTGCGTCCCTGCCCTGTGCGCAGGGCGACAATCCCGAGCAGCATTGTTTCCGTGAGCTGTGCGGCATACTCGAGCGGTGAGCTCGCCTTGGCTTCGCCCTTGATCGCCTTCACCCAGTTCATCTCGTGACTCCACGGCATTCGAGCGTAAGTCTTGGGCACGAGCGCGGCCTCTTCAGTAAGAGCGACAGGGAATAAGCGCGGGTTCGAGCCATAGGTGTCGTTCATCAGAATTCCCTTTTCTCCAATGAAGATCACGCCGCCCTCGCTCTTCAGAGTGACGTCGTCGGGCAGGACGTCGGGACGCGGAGGATAAAGACCACCGTCGTACCAGCTCAATTTTACCGGAGGCTGCGCGCCACGCGCCGGGAACTGGTAGTGGACCGCCGTCGCGACTGGGTATGATACCGGGCGATTGTATCCGCGCGCCTCGCGACTTCCTGCAGGCGCCTTCGGGTCTGGCGGCATTGGGGTTGTTCCCCACTGCGTTGATGTCGCCTCGATGCTGGTCGGATAAGTGAGACCGAGCGCCCAGAATGGGTGATCGATCAGATGCGCTCCCATGTCGCCGAGCGCGCCGACGCCGAAGTTGATCCACCCACGCCAGTTGAACGGGTGATAGATCGGGTGATATGGCACGTCCTCGGCGACGGGCCCGACATAAAGATCCCAGTGCAGTCCTGGCGGTACGGGATACGACCCCATCGCCGATGCCAGCACCTGATTCACATAGCGGAAGCTCCACGGATTCCCAAACGGACTAGGCTGTGGTGCTGGAGGGGGCGAGCCCGTCGGACGCGGAACGCCCTGCGGCCAATAAACGACTGGCCGATTCGTCCACACGTGTACGTCTCTCACGGGCCCGATGATTCCCGCCTGAATCCATTCGTTGACGAGGCGGGCCCCGTCCATCGAGTGACCCTGATTCCCCATCTGGGTCATGATCTTCGGGTTGGCCAGGGCCAAATCGCGCAACACGCGCGCTTCGTGAACTGAGTACGTCAGCGGCTTCTGGACATACACGTGCTTCCCGTTCTGCATTGCGGCCTTCGCGACAACGGCATGCAGATGGTCGGGAGTTGCGATCACGATTCCATCGATGTCCTTCTGCTTGTCCAGCATCGCGCGGAAATCCGAATAACGCGCTGCTTTGTCGAATTTCTGCTTGAGAGTGATTCCTTCCGGGCGATCCTTTTTCTGATCGTCCTTCAGTTTCTCCGCTACCTTGGACTCGGAATACGCGAAATCCACATCTGCGAAGGCAACGAGATTCTCCGTCTTCGCCAGCTCGAGCGCGTTCTCAGAGCCCATTCCTCCAAATCCAACGACCGCGAAGTTGATGGTGTCGCTGGGCGCCTGAAATCCGACTCCCCCCAGGACGTGTCGCGGCACGATCATGACACCGACACCGATTTTTCCGGTGTCTGCGACGAATTTGCGCCGCGTGACTTTCTTAGACCCCATGCAAAACAAGTCCTCCAGGTCTTCGGTAGCGCCCGTCGGCTGGATCAGTATCTCAGGGCGTGCAGATAGTTGTAGCTATTACGGATTGTAGCGATTGGGTCAGCAGGTTGATCGTGCTCGACGATGTAATGTTTGATTCCCGCCTTGTCGCTCTGAGCGAAGATAGATCGGAAGTCGATCTTTCCCTGACCGACATCAACCATGCGGTTGTCGGGAGGTCCAGCGGAATCCTTTACGTGCACCATCGGGAAGCGCTTCGGGTATCGGTTGAAGAAGTCGAGGGGATCGCCACCGCCGAATACGACCCAGTAGAGGTCCATCTCAAAATCGACAAGCGATGGATCGGTTTCTTTCAGCAACAGATCCAGCGGCCGCTGACCATCGACGCTTCTCAACTCGAAGTCGTGGTTGTGGTAGGCGAAGCGCATGCCCGCCGATTTTGCCTGTGCACCGGCCTTGTTGAACGCCGCTGCGTGTCGCTTCCAGTCGTCAAGTGTTTTGCGCTTGTCTTCAGGAATAAACGCGATGGTGGCCCAGTGATGGCCGATTGCTTTAGCATCATCGAGCTGTTTCTGCCAACCGCTGTCGAGCGACTCGAATGGCAGATGGGTCGATGGGGAACTGAGTCCATCCCGCCGCAGCAGCTCACGGATCTGGGCTGGAGTTCGACCGAAGTAGCCGGCAAACTCGACTTCTTTGTAACCGATCGCGGCAACTTTGGAGAGTGTGCCAGGAAGGTCGGTTTTCATCAGGTCTCGAACGGTGTAGAGCTGAAGCCCGATTCGTTTCAGCTTTCGGCGCGGCGCCAGAATCTCGCTCGCGGCCATAGCGTCTCGGCTCGCGATTCCGAGGGCAGCGACTCCGAGCGTTGCGATGAAGTTGCGACGGGTCTGCATTGTAAGAGAACCGTGGTGAGGTTGCAGCTAGTATGGAGAAGCTGTGCACGCTCCGCAACAAAGCTGCGCATGTTCAGTCAGCCGTGGGTGATTCCCCCGAAGTGCTTTCCGTTGTCTCGAGATCGTCCCAGCGACGCGCCGGAATAGCGAACGCGAAGGTGCTACCGGTCTCTTCCGGAAATTCCGCCCATGCGCGTCCGCCAATCGATTCGACTGTCTCGCGAACGATGCTGAGGCCGAGGCCGCTGCTGTTGGCGTCGGTCACCGTCTCGCCGTGCGCTCGATAGAACTCCTGAAAGAGCTGTTCCCGCTTGTCCGCCGGAATGCCGATTCCGTTGTCATGGACGCGAATCACGACTTCTCTGTCCTTTTCTGTATCAGGACCTTCGACAGTTGCTTCGATCGCGACCCAGCGTTCGCCTTTCGCGCTGTCTGAATACTTGATGCCATTCGACAGGTAGTTCATGAGGCAGAGCTCCACCGTCGCCGCATCGACCTCGATGGGTGGAAGGTCGCTCGCAACACGCACGTCGACTCCTTTCGCCTTGGCGGCTTCCTTGAGCTCGCGAACGGCTTCGCTCGCGGCCACTGGAAGGAGCACGTTCCGGCAATGCCTCGAGTCGGCCTGCGTCCTCGACAGAGACTCGAGGTTCGCCAATACTCGCCTGAGACCGTCTGCATTCCTCGCGATGATCTCCTCGAATTCCTTCCGCTCTGATTCATCGGCCCACGACTCGGCGAGAATCTCTGATGCGTTGGAAATCGCATTGACCTTGTTCTTTAGCTCGTGCGCCACGGTCCGATTGAATTTGCGGAGTCGGTTCTCACGCTCGTTGATCTGGGCGGAGTACAACCGGAGGTAATGACTGACAGTCGCCTGTCGAATCAGCTCGATCGCCTGCGCTGTGCGTTGCCAGCAGGCCAGGAACTCTGTCCTGGGAATGTCTTCCTGGATGTTCTCCGCAGTGTCCGCCAGAAAGTCGAAGATGATCTCTCCGAGCATCTCGTATTCCTTGAGAAGCTCATATGCGTCGAAGCCCTGGGCATGCCTGAGCGCGCCCAGCTCCATTGCCTTGGCAACGACCGGAGCCTGGGCGGCCATGTCCCTTTCCGGGCGCTTGATGTATCCCGCGATGCCCTCGATGAGCAGCGGCACGTGATTGATCAACTCGTGAGTCGGAAAAACTCTCTTCGAGGAAATCGCGACTCGCGCGGTGATTCGATCGAGCCACTGCGTGACGAGCTCCTGCTTGGCGGTGCGGAGCCTGCCTGACAGCGTTGAGGCCAGCTCGACCGGGTAAGTAGACAGATCTGTTGCCACGACGTCCCCCAAGTTTCGTGAAACTGTGACTAGCTCAAGCAAAAAGAGTTCTCATGCAAGGAGCCCGGGCTTGCTGGGCTCTTTGCATGTGTCATGACGCCTTTGGCGATGAGGTGATTATCTGCCGGTCAGCTCCAGGCGAGTGTAGAGGAAACGTCCGTTGTAGCCAAACGGTGAAGCCGGTGGCCAAGGGAAGATGTCGAAACCATTCCCCTCGTTCATCCGGTCGGGATAAACGTCGAAAATATTCCGGGCACCCAGGGACACCTTGAATCCCCGCAAGGGAACGAAGCCAACCTCGGCGTCAACCAGCCCCTTGCCGTTGTAGTTCTGCACGTCGTCGCCGCTGTAGCTATAAAGCGACGAACTGTACTTGCCGTAGTACGAGTAGCGGGCCAGGCCATTCCAGGCCCCTCGCCTGAACTGCCCGGTTACGCTGGTTCGCCACGCTGGACGCTCTTTGGTCATCGCCAGCAATCCCCCCTCGTCGTATTTGCCGATCAAATCTTCCCCCGTTCCCTCGAGCTCGGGCGGCAGAGGAATGTTGTTCTCATTAGGGATTGTTGTACGAGTGAAATTGAAAACCGCATTCACGTTGGCAGTGCCGCCTAGTGTGCCGATGGTGTAGTCGCCGGTCACGTCGAGCCCCCGTGTCCTGGTATCGATCGCGTTGGTGAAATACTGCGCGGCCTCGGCGCGCGACCCGATATTGCGAAGTATCGAAGCGACACTGTCGGTGTCCAGGAAACCAGTGATGGTGATGCGGTCATCGAGAGCGATGTAATAGAAATCACTGGTGAAAGTCAGATTGTCCACAGGCGTGACGGCAAAACCGGCACTAAAGTTCCGCGACGATTCGGGCCGCAGCGGACGCGCACCGAGCGCACGGGCTTCCCGGGAGTTTACCGGAAAAATTCCGATCTCGAACGGAATTGGATTGCCGGTGACTGGATCAGCCTTGAAGTTGGTGACGACGCTCGAGTAGTAGCTCTGGTTGAGTGAAGGCGCGCGGAATCCGGTGCTGATCGCCGAACGGAGAGTCAGACGCTGTGTCGGCTGCAGCCTCATCGCCAGTTTGCCGGTGAGCTTATTTCCGAAATCGGTGTAGTGCTCGAACCGGGCAGCGACATTGGCAAGAAGCTTTGGAATGAGATCGCCCTCGAGCTCGGCATAGGCGCCCACGTTGTTGCGATGAGCATCCGCCTCGTCGGCTGGTCGAAAGCCGGGGAAGACCTGCGACCCCGAGGGGGCAATGCTTCCATCCTGCGCAGGATGAAAGCCGTTGATGTATGAAGCGGGTTCGCCCGCGCCGATCTGATACCGCTCGTTCCGGAATGCAGTGCCCAACGCGACGTTCACCGGCGAGGCGAGTCCAAGCGCGTATTCGTGGCTTGCATCGAGACTGAGAATCGCCTCAGTGAACTTCAGCTCACCAGCGAAGATGTTCTTCTTGTTGGGAATTCCGGGATCATCGGCAGTGCCGAGCACTCCGTCGGCGCCCGGCGCGCATGGAGTAGCCAGGCATGGGCCAAGTGAAGTATTGAGAGTGTTCTCGAGATTGTACTTGAAGCCGTTGTGTCCGACGGTGCCGCCGAGATCGTATGACCACCCGGACATCAATCCGCGAACGCCGCCGGCGCCAGAAAAATCAACAACGTCGGGCGCAAATTTCGGAAGAAAGCCATTCGGATAGATTGCGGGCCAGTTGCGCTCGCTCGATGGAGGTCTGAAGTACCCGAATCCGGCGCCCTGCCGAAAGCTGTAACCGCCGAAGGCGTACAAACCCGCAGAGGGATTCGCGGGATTGAACGGGAAGCTGGCACTGGCAAAGGTCATCAAATCCTTCGACGCGCCATCGCCCCAGTGGTGGTTGGGCATGCCAATCGAGTTGTTCTTGGCGACGAGCTTACCATCGACCACCGCATCGGCGTCGCCAGCGACGAACATGTCGGTCGGATCGGGCCCGGCGCGGTTTGTCGGCTGCCGGTCGCGATATTCGGCGAACAGCCCGAGGGACCCGCGACCCAGCGGGAGTCCCCAGCCGCCGTTGACATCGACCGTGCGTCCGTCGTGCGGATAAGCAGGGCGCGAGCCGCCGGCATCGGGAAGAGCGGCGGGATTCTCCTTACTCGTCATATACTGGCCGAGATCGGCAGTCAGGAACGGCGAAAACGTTCCCTCTTTCAGCACCACGTTGACGACGCCAGCTATGGCATCGGAGCCGTACTGAGCAGCGGCGCCGTCGCGAAGAACCTCGAGTCGGCTGATCGCGCCAGACGGAATGGCGTTCATGTCGACGCCGCTCGACCCCGCTCCTTCTCCCGCACCATAGTAGTGAATCAGCGCGGTGTGGTGCCGGCGCTTTCCGTTGAGCAGCACCAGCGTGTGATCGGGGCTGAGGCCGCGCATCGTGAACGGTCGTACGATTTCTGTGGCGTCGGAGACACTTTGGCGCGGAAAATTGACGGATGGTGACAGCTGCGAAAGGATCTGAGCCGTCTCCGTCGTTCCCTGAGATTGGATCTGCTCAGGAGTGAAAACATCGACTGGAACCGCCAGCTCGTCGGCTGCGGTGTGTCGGGCGCGGGAGCCGATCACCACTTCAGCAAGTGATATCGCCGCGCGGTTGACGAGGAAATCCTGCTGCACGGTCTGACCTTCTGCAACCGATATTGTGGCAGTCGGCGCGACGTACCCAAGCCTGCGTACACGTATCGTATAGGTACCGCTCGGCACCCGCGCGATCTGGTATTCGCCGTTGTCCCTGCTTGTTGCGCGGAGACCACCGGGATCGAGAACGATAACAGCTGCTGTGATGGGCGTACCCGTTGAATCCGCGATACGCCCGCGGATAGTACCGCCCTGAGCAGTGGTGCTTTTCGGGGTGAACACGAGGGCCGCGAG
>DASWCI010000296.1:0-2797 GCA_036390195.1 Gemmatimonadaceae bacterium | reverse complement strand
AAAAACCAATGGACGTGCGTGGATCAGATAGAAGCCATCACTTTGTCGAGGGTCGCGCGTTGCGGAGGAGGCCGCTCGGCAGGCTCGGTCCCAGTCGAGCGCCTGATGACGAGCTCCGTCGACACGCGCTCGCGACGACGCGCGTGGCCGTTCTTGTGGGTGATGCCGTTGAGAAGGAGCTCCACCGCTCGCGCGCCGAGCTCGCAGATCGGAACGTGCACCGACGACAGCGGTGGATCCAGGTAGCGCGCAAGCGGAATGTCGTCGAATCCCGCTACCGCCATCTCCGTCGGTACGTCGATCCCTGACTCTCGCAGCGCGCTCAACGCACCGATCGCCATCGAGTCGTTCGCGGCAAAGATCGCCGTCGGCCGATCCTTCAATGCCATGAGCTTGAGCGTGGCTGCGTATCCTCCTGCTTCGGTGAAATCCCCGTCACACTCGAGGGCGGGATCCGGCGCAATCCCCGCCTCGCGCAACGCCATCCGATAACCTCGCAGTCTCTCAGCAGCGTCGTAGTTACGCGCCGAGCCTTTGATGATCGCGATGCGCCGATGCCCACGCGAAATCAGATGCGCAGTCATTTCTCTCGCGCCGCGAGAATTTTGGATCGTCAGCGAATCGATCTCATTTCCCCTCGACACCGAGCACAACAACACCACCGGAATCGTACTCGGCAAATTCAACAACGCATCCGCGTCGAGATCGGGAGACATCACGACCACTCCATCGACGCGCCCTCGCATGGCGCGAATCGCCGTCTCGATTCCGTGACGGTCGGCGTAGGCACGCGAGATCAACAGATGGAAACCGTGCTTCTGCGCGGTGTCGTCCATGCCGCGAATCACCTCAGAGAAGAATTCGCCGTAAAGATCGGGGAGGAGAACGCCGAGCGTTTGCGTCTTGCTGGTGATGAGACTGCGCGCGCCGCTGTGCGGAACGTAGCGCATCCTGCCGGCAACTTCGCGGATCAGGCGCCGAGTTTCGTCGCTGACGGGTCCGCTGCCGTTGAGAACTCTGGAGACGGTGGCAACGGAGACCTTCGCTTCACGGGCGACATCCTTGATCGTGACCATTCTCCTCGCAGGTGTGGGCCCGAGCTCGATCAATGTGGGCGAGCGGGCGCGGAGAAGACTGCTGAGCTTTTGGCCGATCTTGCCAGGAACTCCTTCAATATGTAATCGTTTACATAGAGGGCGCCAGACCCTCAGCTGACCTTCCAGTTAGCCAGCTTCCGCCCTTCCCCCGTTCCGGCTCGCGGTCGAACTTTCGCGGGTGAAAATCCCAACGTCCGTTCGATTCCTGACACTCGCGAGCGCGTCCGGCGCTATCCTCAGCGCGTGTCGGGAAGTCGCGCCCGCCTTCGGTCCAAACATCCCGTTCGCTCGACAAAACGCTGAAGAATTTTTTTATTCAGTCGGCTCGCGCTTCACCAACATCCAGCGCCCGCAGAGAATCATCCGCGCTCGTCAACAGTTCGGACACTACGCGCTGACTCCATCTGGCGTTTACAACGACACCACTATCTGGCTCTCGATCGGACCCGACAGCGCGCGCCTCTTTGGTGACGAGGGCCACTTCTCGATCGATCGCTACATCGTCACAACCACGTTGTCGAACAATCCTCCTGACGCACTCGCCGAATCGCGCGAGATCGTGCGACTCAGAAAGCTGAGCGACAACGAGTACGAGTGGTTCACCAACGTCGAGGTGGCACTGGGAAGAATCGCCGCCAGAAACATCACCGACGTGTTGGCGGCCGGGCTCGCCGCGGGTGAGGGGAAAACGTCGCCACAAATCCGCGCCAACTACAGCGCGAGCTTTCCACGGACAAGCGCAGCACTCGGAAGATTGTTCACGATCGATACTCTGCGCGCTGTTCCCGACAGTGAGGGCGCGACCACGTTCGATCTCGCAATCAGGCTGACGCCGGAAATCCTCAGAGCGACGATGCCGCACTACGCGGCGTACATCGACAAGTACATCAGCAAGGGCAAGTACCGCATTACTCTCACCGACAAGATAGGCGCGCGCTGGTTCGATGCCTGGGCCGCCAACTATTACATGCACTTCAAGGTGCGCAGCAAAGGCGGACACTTTGCCCCACTCGACGGCGCAGTTCGACCGATGCCGGTAGCTCTCACCATTCAGATGGACTTGTCGATGAAGATTCTCCTCTTCACCGTCGGGTGGAGGGAGATGACCGGCGACTTCGACATCATCAACACACCGCACGAGCGAGGCTGGTCGATGCGCTTCGCAAAGGAGCCGGAGTGGCGACTGCCGCCGACAGTCGGCTATCTGTTGAAATCTCCTTTGCGCCGGCCATTCAAGGATCAGGGCATTCCGATCAGAGTTTCGATCAGGGACAATCCCGGCTCGCAGACGATTCTGAATCGTCGCGGCACGTTGGTGGTGCAGGAAAGTGGGATTCTTCGATTTCTGAATCGATTGAGTGGGACGGCAGTCGGGGATTTTCTCGGCCCATCCGAGCGTGAAGCGAACCGGTTCAATGCCGATGCGTTCCGCGCGCTCAGGCTGGATGTAGCTGCGCTACTTCAATAGTAGGCTCGGCGTTGAGACTGTTCCGCCTCGACTGGCATCCACAGAACTGAAGCGGGGAGCTGTTAGCAGTGGCAGCTGCTTGGCTCGGAGTTTTCATACTGGTCTTAAGGGAATTCAAACCTCCTACGCGCGAACGGCATCTTTAGCTCGAACTGATTTTCGACTTCGAGGAGGCGCTCTTTGATCCCCGTCCAGTTTCGTCTGGTTGCTGCGCTCGCCGGGGCGCTGAGTA
>DASWCI010000295.1:0-3373 GCA_036390195.1 Gemmatimonadaceae bacterium | reverse complement strand
CGTTATTGAGGACGACTTCGCGCTCGAGCTCGCGATACGATTGCGGCGAGAGCAGACAGTGTCGAATAAGGCAGATGTCCCACTTGGCGAGATCCGATGCAGTCATGGCGAGCTCGCCAGCGGCCCACATCCATCCCGAGCCTGCGTCCGGCGCGGGACGAAGTGGTCCGAGTCCATAGCGAACGTAGCCGGTTGTATTCGCTGCTCGCGGGCTGACGTCGAAGTCAGCAGGGCTCGTGAGTCCCGCGGGTTGGAGGATGCGAGTGCGCACGAACTGGAAGAACGGCATTCCGCTCGCTTTCTCGACGACCATTCCGGCGAGAGTGTAGTTGGTATTGCTGTATTGCCAGCGCGATCCCGGCTCGAAGTCGAGCGGCTTTTTCGCCCACTCGTTGGCGATGGCCTGCGGCGTGGTGGGCTTGAGCATGTTCGGCATCACGTAGTCCTGCGGCCAGAAGTCTTGGTAGCCGGAGGTGTGTGACAGAAGCTGTCGGACCGTCACTTCGTTGCCGCGTGTAAGTCCGGGGATAAAGCGCGAGACCGGATCGTCGAGTCTGAGTTTCCCTTCCTGCTGGAGCAGAAGGATCGCGACGGCGGTGAATTGCTTGCTGATCGAGCCGACGGCGTAGCGCATGTCGGGTGTTGCAGTGAAACGAGGGTCAAGCTTCGCGGCACCGTATGCCTTCGCGTATGCAACCATCCCGTTCTTGACCACAGCGATTGATGCGCTGGGGACGCCTGTCGACTGCAGGATCTGACTGGCGATTGAGTCGACTCGGTGAGCAAGCGCTGTGTCGGGCACGCCGATCTGTGCCTGAAGCGGTCCTCCAGAGGCTACGAGAGAGGCGACAACCACTACCCATCCTTTCAGCATCGGTACCCCGTGAAGTCGTCCGAAATAGTTGATCAAGCAAGTCCGGCGTAAGAACCTATTTCTCGGCCCCCGATTTCGCAGGGCCTCCACGCCCTTCGTCATCCGATTCCAAAAAATTCCCTCGCCTTCCTGAGGGTTTGTTATCAATTTGGGCGTCCCATTCGCATTCTGACGCAATTCTGACGCAGCGTTAGACGTTGTAAGAAGCTTGAAGAGGGCATGAATGATCGTACTCCGTGCACTTGGAACGGCCGAGATAGAGACAGACGTGACGACGCTGACCCCGTCGCAGGAGATCGTGTTCGCGGCTTCCCTCTATCTGATTCTCGAACGGGGAAAACACGTAACTCGCGCACGTCTTGCGTCGATTCTCTGGCCGCGAGTGCCCGAGAAAATCCGAAGTCATCGTCTGCGCCAAACAGTTTTACAGCTAAAGAAGCTGGGAATCGGGGTGCGGGCCGATCGTACTGTTCTGGAACTGTCGCGATACGACGCGCGCACCGACATAGATGATCTGTCAGCAGGTATGCCGCTTAATTCGGCGTCGCCGACAGGAGTAGAGTTTCTGCCCGGATACGATCCGCAGTTCTCGGCTGCATTTCGCGATTGGACGGATACTGCGCGGGAAAGCGCGCATTCGGCTCTTACGCGAATGCTGCTTGTTAGCCTGCAAGCAGCCCGAGAATGCGGGAACTGGATCGAGGTAGAGCGGCTTGCGTGCACCTGCCTAAGTCTCGACGCATATAACGAAGCCGCAGTACTTGCCCGTGCTGAGGCGTTCGCAATGCGCGGTCAGAAAGCGGCTGCCGTCTCTATGCTTGATCGCTACATCGAAGAACTTGCCCCGCGTGATCCGAAATTAGCACTGCCTGCGACCGTCCTGCGCAGACGCGTAAGTCAACATGCTGGGCCGCCCCAATTAAAACCATTCGCGGGGAACGAACCGGATTTCGTTGGAAGGATGGGAGAAATGGCAACGCTTACGAAATTCCTCGATAATGCACGCAGGGGTATCGGCGGCGCGTGCCTAATCAGTGGAGATCCGGGCATCGGCAAATCGCGCCTATCGTCTGAGTTGGCCAAGTTCGCAGAACTACAAGGTGTGGCCGTGGAACGGGTTGCCTGTAAGAGGGCTGACATCCACCAACCGCTCTCGGCTTTTGTGGCACTAGTTCCAAGCCTGAGAGAGTTGCCAGGCGCGCTGGGTTGCTCTCAACAGAATCTGCTGTGGCTACGAAGACTCACTGAATTCGATACTTCGTCCGACGGTGCCACGACGCGAGTCGAAGACTCCGGTACGCTTTATCCGAATCTTCGCTCGGCAGTTTTTGATTTGCTGGACGCTGTTTCGGAAGAGAGTTGCTTACTTCTAATCATAGAAGATGTCCAATGGCTCGATCGTCACTCTGCGAAGATTTTTGGATCGATCATCGAATGGGTATGCGCGAAGAAGCTCTTCATACTGTTTAACTCTCGAGAGCAGAACACCTTGCTCGATCAATCTGTCGCGCCCCACCAGATCTCCACTATTCACCTAACACGGTTGGGAAATCGGGAGGCCGCAACAGTTATCCAAACCGTTATTGGGCATCGGGATACTGCCGCAGCAATCGACGAATTCGATTGGCTAATCAGTGCTGGCGACGGAAACCCATACTTTCTTCAGGAATTGACAAAACACTGGATCGAGACGGGCAGACGATATGAGGTGCCTTCCTCTGTCGCGGTGGTTTTAGATGAACGCATTTCGCGGTTGAGCGGTGTGGCCCGTCAGCTGCTGCAAGTGTGTGCTGTCCTGTGCGAAAACTCGAATCTCGCACGCGTTGAACAGGTGCTAGAGTACCGACCATATGACTTGCTGACAGGTTTGCAGGAGTTGAGCGGTGCAGGAATGTTGCGGTCAGGCCCTCCGCCGGAAGTCGACACTCGGAGCCTACAGGTCCGGCATGACCTACTCTCGATGCAAGTTCTCAATGACCTTACACCGACATCATTGAGTTTCCTCCATCGACGCTGCGGTATGGCATTGGAGCGTGAGGTCTTAGGCACCTCTATTTCGACGTCCTTACTAAGGGCATGTGCATTTCACTGGCACCAATCGGGCGATTCGGGTAGAGCGTACGATTTGGCGATTAAGTGCGCGAATCATCTCTTAGAAATTGGGCTTGCAATCGACGGCGCGGCCACGCTCGAAGGCGCATTGGCTTTTTGCACTACGATCGCCCGCCAACTGGAAGTTTTGGAGCGGATGGTACAAGCGCTTCGAATGGCCAGAGAGTCGCAGGCGCTGATAGACACAATAGCTCGTATTAGAACCCTCCAAGATCCTGGCCAGTCAGACGAGCATCACGACGAACTTGAGATTATCGAGTTCGAGGCGCGTCGCACAACGGAAGCTACCATCGCGCCGTTGTTTTCCAGAACGTTGACTTGCGTCTATAATTCCGCTCTTCCTGCTGCTCATCGCGTCAGTGCTGCGTGCGTCGCGCTCAAGCTGGC
>DASWCI010000294.1:0-9144 GCA_036390195.1 Gemmatimonadaceae bacterium | reverse complement strand
TGGCCGTTGCTGAGGTGGGACCTGACCCAGTACCCATGCCCGCCGTCTACGTTCACAAAAGTGAGGAGTGGCGAAAGGTTCAAGGATCCGTGCAGCAGACTCGGCAACGAAAACGAGGGCTGCCAATCAATACTCGTGTCGAAAATCTTTGCGAAAATTCTGCTCGTGCGGACAGATGAGTCGTTTGGATCGTGAATGACGAATGTTTGAGGCGCATCTGTCTCATTATCGGTCATCGTAAACGAGTTGCCCAGACTGAAACCGCCAATTCGGATTGGAGTGCTGAAGCTCGAGGTTGTCTGCCGCGCGTTCCGTTTGAGGGAAACGGAATCCTTCACACCCTGCGGATTCGTGAAGAAGCGATACGTGAACTCTCCGGTTTGGTCGAGATTGAGTTGTTGGTTCGTCTGGAAGCTGAATGTCGGGGTCCAGTCCAGCCACTTCGCAACCGCAATGGAAGGCGAACTGAGACTGAACACCGGGAAGGTGCGGTCCACTTCCTTGCGTCCGGGGTGCTGGCTGTTTGAGCCGCCGAGATTGAGAGAGGCAGGCCCGAATTTCGTGGTGTAGTTGGCGTGCGATGAGATCGTTGCCAACACCTGCGAGGGATTGAAGGTAGTAGTCCTCTGAATAAAGGTATTGGTGACGTAGTTGATGTCGGTGTGAAGATGCGTGTCCTGGGAAAAGCCCTGGTCGTGGTACCAGCTGATGCCTGTGTTTGAGCTTCCATCGCGCTGTGCGTGACGGTACGCAGCGAACCGGCCCGTCATGAAACGATCTAGCCACCGATACTGCAGCTCTCCATTCAGACGCACCCAACCCGGATCGCCCGCCGACGGGCGGCTGCCGCTGCGCCAGTCAAGCGCGAGCTGCGCGTCCATGTAATCGCTGATCGCGAAGTAGTAGCCGAGGTTCTCGATGTGGCGGCGATAGGTAGGGCTGTTGCGGAACAGCTCGCTCACTCCGAAGCGCGGCGTCAGAACCCCGCTGCGACGGCCGGATCGCATGTCCTGGAAGATGAAGGGGAGCCACATCACAGGTACGTCGCCGATGTACAGCACCGCCGGACGCGCGACCATGATGTGCTTCGAGATCATCTTGATCTCGTTGGCGCGGAAGTGGTAGTCAGGAATCGAATCGTCGCAGCTGGTGATGGTGCCGCTGCGGACGTAAAACGCAGTCTCACGACCGCGCGTGGTGTCGCTCACGAACGCTGCAGTCCTCCCGCCAATAAACCAGTTTTCGCCCGTTTCGGCGATCTGCGTCGTGATGTTTGTCACGACGCCTCGATGGAGCTCGACGTTGTACGCCATCTGCCCGCGAGCGATGACGTCTGCAGCCTGCTGCTCCGGATCCCGGAGGATGACGGTGTCGCCCCGCGCCACGATGATTTTGGTCGAGTCGCTATAGACGATGCTGTCGCCGACGAGAACGGTCTGCTCGCGACTAACGCCTGCCTTTTTTCCTCTGAGCTGGAGGGTGTGCGACTGAGCGTTGAAAACGGCCCGATCGCCCTGGTACCGAGTCGCAGTGTAGCCTTGTCGGGACATCAAGGTCTGCATCACCGAATCGGTTTCGTTCCACTTAATCAGCTCTTTCGGTCTGGTGGAATCCGCGGCTGTGGTGTCGCGGCGAGTCGTATCAGCTCGGGCGCGAACCGTATCACGGCGTGGAGCGGGAGCCGGGCGCACCTGGGCGCTAAGGACGGGTGCGCACAGAATGATCGGCAGGGCCGGGCCCAGCAAAACCCACCACGTCAACTTGATGCGGACGTGACGCATTACGCCGGCGCCCTCGCGCTCTCTGGTGTTGCGCTCTCTGCTTCGAGCCTCGCCCGCCGCTTCTGCCGCTTGCGGTAGGCGAACTGCGCTACGAATACACTCAGCTCGTAAAGCACATAGAGCGGGATCGCGAGGGCGAACAGCGAATACGGATCAGCTCCCGGTGTGATGAACGCCGCGGCGACGAGACAGACTACGATCGCGTGTCTCCTGTACCGCGACAAGAACTGCGGGGTGATGAGACCCAGCGCCGTTAGAGCGAGAATGGCGATTGGAACCTCGAACACCAAACCGAACGCGAGGCACATGCTGATCGCGAAGTCGAAGTAGTCCGTGGCGGAAATCATTGGCGTCAGCGCCGTAGACTCGATGCTCATCAAAAAGCGAAGCGTCAGTGGCAGCACCACGAAATAGCTGAGTGCAACGCCGGCGAGGAAAAGCGCCAGGATCGAAATCAGCACAGGAACTACGACCCGCTTCTCGTGCGCGTAAAGGGCAGGCGCCAGGAAGCCCCAGATCTGCCCTACGATTACCGGTGCCGCGAGTATCAGCCCCAGCACCAGCGACGCGTTGAGCAGAATGTGGAATGATGTGCCGGGGTGCGTGTAAATCAGCTTCTGCCCGTGCAGAAGCGGGAGAATCGGACGCTCGAGCAAGCGGATGATGTCGAGCTTCGAGAGCAGAGCGAATCCAAGCACGACGCCGATGACAATAGCCCCGACAATCCAGAAGAGTCGCCTGCGCAGCTCCTCCAGATGATCCAGGAACGGCATCTCTTGTCCTGGAGCTTCGCTCATCCTGCTCGCCCCCCTTTGTCCCGCTTCCCGCTTCCCGCTTACTTAATCGACTGCAAGCGCTCGTCGGCGAGGGCGGCCTCGTCGGAGCGCGGGAACCGTTTGATGATTTCCTGAAATAGGCGCTTGGCTTCGGCGGTCTTCTTCGCCGATTGCAGCTGTATCGCGCGCTTGTACATCGCCGTCGGCACGCGCGGCGAGTTTGGGTATTTGGTGATCAACTTTGCATATTGCGCATCGGCAGCATCAAAATTCCGTTCAGCGGCGTAAGCCTGCGCCGTGTAGAACACCGCATCGGGAACGAGGTCCGAATTCGGATACTTGGTGATCAGCTCACTGAACGCAGCACGTGCGGCGACGTTACCACCCTTGAGCAGTTGGTCGTGTCCGGCCTGAAGGAGCTGACCAGGACCCGGGCCGCTTGCCGACACGTCCGCACTCGAGACAGCGGTGTCACCACCTGCCGCCGCGGCGGCCTGCCGTTTCTCCTCTAGCGCTGCGCGCATGTCGCGCAGCCGCTGCTCACTCTGCCCGCTCAGATCCTGAAGCTGCGATATGTCTTCCTTCATCGCCGCCAGTTCCGACTCCGTCGCCGTGCGCAGCGAATTGACTCGCTTGCTGAGTGCGTTCAGTGAGTCGCTGAGCGTCCGAACGGAACGACTAACCTCAATGAGATAGGCACGCTGAACCGAATCGGCGGCGTTCGACGCCACGCGTGTGCCAAGGACGTCCTGCTGCAGCTTGTCGAAGTCGGACTTGGTGGCGAAAAAACAGCCGCCGAGTGCGAGTGGCAGAACACAGAATATGAATGGAGACGTTTTGGTCATTGTGAGTACGTTCCTACTTCCGGATTTGCGAGAATCGGCGACCACGCCGCCAGTCTCGCTCCTCTGTTGTGCGTGAGCTGCCGCGCGCGGCCGGACTCGGTGTCCATGATCCACAACTGCTTGTCGCCGCCTCGCGACGAAGTGAAGACGATGTGCCGTCCGTCCGGAGCCCAGGATGGATCTTCGTTCTCACCTTCGCTCGTGAGCTGCTTCGGAACACGATCGCGCAAATCGATCATCCAGATCTGAAAGACCCCGCTCTGTTGATCGTACGCGATCGCGCGGCCGTCAGGTGACCAGTCCGGGCTTGCCCGATAGCTGCGCACGCCTGGCGTGTACGTCGTGAGCAACTGAACGTTGGACCCGTCCGCATCCATAATATATATCTGTGGCGCCCCCGACTTCCCCGAGATGAACGCGATCTGGCGGCCGTCGGGGCTGTAGGAGGGCGATGTGTTATCCGTACCTCTACCGATGGTGATTTTTTTTGGCGTCCCGGAGTCGAGAGCCGCCAGAACTAGATCTGTCCCGTTTCCGGTTCCCTGCGCGTAAAGAATCGCGTTCCCGCCTGGCTGATAAACCGGCGTGATGTTGAGCCCGGCACGGATCTGACTCACTCTGCGGGTGCTGCCCGTGCGAACGTCGAGCTCCTGCACTTGCGTGCCCGTGTTCCCGAGGACAGTGAAGACGACCGACTCACCCGTCGGGGACCACGCAGGTGACAGGGCGCCCCGACCCGTCGTGATCGCGCGCGTCGAGGCGCCATCGCTGTCGACGATCTTCAGCTCGCCATTGGCGACGTACGCGATGCGCGTTTGGGCGATGCCGCGTTTTCCAAGCGCCCACTGTTCGATCAGATCGGAGATTCCGTGCAGTAGGAAGCGCCAATCTCTGTCGCGGCGGTCGAAGAGAAAATGCTCGGACTGCAGAAGCTCACCCCTCGACACATCGTAGGCCGCGACGTGCATTCCCTGCGAGGTCGGCGTCATTCGAACGAGCAATGCGGCGCCAAATTTCGCGACGAGCTCGAAGTTGATTTTCTCGCCTGGCGCGGGGACCAGGCCGCTCAAGGTCTCGCCATCGAGCGCGATCACGTTCATGCGATCGCTGTACTCCAGATCCCGCTGAACGATCACGCGCAGAGAATCGTCGTCATCGTCGCGCACGGGAAGAACGATCACGCCAGGCTTCGTCCCCGCGGCGTAGTTGAGACCGAGTCGCACGCCGGGTGCGGTCGTCGTGTCCTGCGCCCGTGCAATCGACGCAGTTGCAAACGCACACGTGATGACAGCCAAAGAAAGGCACCACCCTCGCGTTTTCATTTCAGGAACTGGGGATCGAAGCTGAAAACGACAGGCAGTACGTCATCCGGAAATCCAGCCGGCAACGGACCGAACGCGAGCGCGCTCGAAGCGGCATCGACAGCGCCCTGCGCTTCGAGATCGAACGAAAAGTTTCCGGACCGTCTGATGAATGTGATGTCTGAGACTGAGCCATCGCGGTGAATCAGAAACCTTACTTCAGCCTTGAGGCGAGCAGCAGGATTTCGTGGTTTGAATCTGATTGCAATCTGACGAACGATGTTGTTGAGATACCCTGGAAAGGGGAACTCGATCCCCTCGCTGCGCACCGTGGCAACGTCAGTACCCTTCCCACCGGTCGGTCCACCCCCCGCTTTCGGTGCCTCGGTCTTGGGCTGGGGCGTGACTTTGGCTTCCGTCGGAGCGCTCGCCTTGGGCGGTGGCGCAACTTTCCCCTTCGTCGGCGTCGCGCGCGCAGGCGTCTTTGGCGCAGGCTTGGCGCTTGGAAGCGGCATTTCCTTGAGCGTTGACTGTGTGGCGGTGGGGTGCGTAACAGATGTTCTGGCTTTGGACTCCTCGGTCTTCACCTCACCGATCGCCCTCTCGCCCGGGGGAGCCGCTACTATTTCAACCCGATACATCGGTGGCAGCGCGACCGGTTTCCGCTCGCTCAACGTGCTGAAAAGGAGCGTTGCGACGACCGCGTGAAGTATCGCCGAGAGCGTGAGAGGCGCAGCAAGTCGTGTTCTATCCTCTCGACGGGGCATCATTTCGTCTCGAGTGGCTCTGCTACCAGTCCAATGTCGCCGACGCCGCTTGCCCGCATTATCGCCAACACTCTCACCACCGAGCCATAGGGAACTCGATCATCGGCTCGCAGGTAAACCCCGCCGCTGCCTCGTCGCTGGGCCAGCGCCTTGAAGCTGGCAGAAAACTGATTGAAGGTGAGACGCGCGTCGTCGACGTAGATCGCGCCACTGCGATCGACCGTTACCGTCAGCCCACTCTTCGACTCGAGTGGACGCGCCTGGGCCTTGGGCAGCGAGATGTCGACTCCGCCCTGCATCATCGGCGCCGTGATCATGAAGATGATCATCAGCAGCATCATCACGTCGATCAGACTCACGACGTTGATCTCGGCATTCAGCGTCAGCCTCCCACGACCGCGTCCCCGCCGCGCCATCAGATCATCCCCTCCCTCACCATCAGCGCGATTAGCTCCGAGCCAAAACTCTCCACCTCTCCTTCGATCCTATTGAGGCGGGCGGCGAAAATGTTATAGGCGAATACCGCTGGAATCGCGACGCTCAACGCCGCCGCTGTCGCAATCAACGCTTCCGCCACACCCGGCGCCACAGCGCCGATGTTTCCGGATCCCTTGGCTGCGATTCCGACGAACGCATCAATGACACCCAGCACCGTTCCGAGCAGTCCGATGAGCGGACTGACTGAACCGATTGTCGCCAGCGACGGCAGCCACCGGCCGAGTCGATCGCGCTCGAATGTCGTCTCGGCGTCGAGAACGAGCTGCAACGCTTCGACCTGCGCGCTGCTGAATCGCGCCGTTCGCTCGGAGGTACCCGAAAGTGCGGGCTTGGTCTCCTCGATGAAGCGCATCGCACGCTGCATGATCGTGGCTGGGGGGCCGCCGGTGGTGCGCGCCATTTGGGCCGCCCGTTCGACCGTGTGCGCGCCCGCGAACTCATGTGCGAACGAGTAAGTGATGCGCAAGGCTCTTCTCAGCTCGTACCACTTTGCGAAGATGATTCCCCAGCTGATGAGAGAGAGGATAACGAGAATCCCAAGCACGATTTTCGTGGCGCCGGTAGAGTTGGTCACCAGCTCCATTGGCGAGCTCGGTATTCCCTGAGCAAGCAGCAGCAAAAAAAAATTGCTCAACGCGAGTCCCCCGTCATCTCTCGAGCGAACCAGTCGTACGTCGTCGCCAGACCTTCTGATAAAGAGACTTCCGGCACCCAACCCAAAGTCTCGCGGGCCTTGCTCACCTCGACGAACGATTCCTGCTGCTCGCCGGGCCTTTTCGGCGCGAACTCAATGGGCACGTTGCTGCGCGCCGCCTGCTGTAGAAGCGTTGCTATCTCGAGCACGGTCGTCCCTTTACCCGTTCCGATGTTGAACGCGCGCGCATCGAGTCGGCCTTTCTCAGGCAGCGGTTTCGTCGCGGCGAGCCACACCGCGCGCGCGACATCACCCACATAGACGTAATCGCGCGTCTGAAGACCATCCCCAAAAACGGTAAGCGGGCGATCATTGAGGATTCGCCCGCAGAAAATCGCGACCACGCCAGCTTCTCCGTGTGGATCTTGTCGCGGACCGTACACGTTTCCGAAGCGCAGCGCGATCGCGTCCTGGCTGTGAACGCGCCCATAGTAAGCCAGATAGTGCTCAATGCTCAATTTTGCGATCGCGTAAGGAGACTCCGGATCCTTCGGAAAAGTCTCGACGTTCGGAGGAGTGTTGAAGTCGCCGTACAAAACGCCTCCTGTAGATGTGAAGATCACGCGCGTCTGCGCGTCACTCGCCTTCAACGCTTCCATGAGATTGAGCGTGCCGAGAATGTTGATCGCTGCATCAGTGACGGGATCGGCCACGCTCTTTCTGACATCGATCTGGCCGGCCAAATGTGTGACGACATCGAAGCGACTCTCGCGGACGAGCTCGGCAAACTCCGGCGAGTTAACGCCGATTTCCCGAAATTGCACGCTGGCCGGAACGTTCGCTCGCCTTCCGGTGGAAAGGTCATCGACAACAGTCACCTCGAATCCACGAGCGAGAAAGAGATCGGCAACGTGTGAGCCGATGAATCCCGCTCCCCCGGTGACGAGGACTTTAGGCAATGTCGGTCGAATCTCCTGATTCGACTTTGCTCTCGAGCGCGAACAGATAACGCGCCGCGTCCACGACGCCGAGGCCACGGCCATTTGCCGCGGCCGCCTTCAATCGCACACTCGGCTCGTGCATGAATTTGTTCATGAGCGATTTCGAGAATTGTTCGATGGCATCTGCCTGCTCGGGCGAGAGGGGTCCGATATGTCGCATTGCTGCAGCAAGCTCCGAGCTCCGCAACCTGTCCATCTCCTCGCGGAATTCCCGCACTACCGGCACTGCCGCGAGCCCCGCGACCCAATCCCAGAATTTTTGCACCTCTTCCGCGATGATGGCGCGCGCGGCTGGTACATCTTCCTCACGCTGCTCGAGATTTGCAGCGGCGGCTGCCCGCAGATCGTCGAGATCGTAGAGAAACACGTTTTCGAGATCTCCGACTGCTGGGTCCACGTCACGCGGCAGCGCGATGTCGAGTACACACAGAGGACGATCTCCTCGCGCCTCGATTGAATCGCGAACACGAGCAACAGTCACGACTGGCGAGGGAGCGGCAGTCGAGCAGATGAGAACATCGACATCGCGCAGCGATCGCCAGCACTCATCGTAATGCATCGCTGTTGCTCCATGACGCTCGGCCAATGATAGCGCACGGTCGTGAGTCCGATTCGCCACGATTGCCACGCGCACTCCTTCGTTCAGCAGGCACTCGAGTGCGAGCTCAGCGACATCACCGGCGCCGAGTATCATCGCTCGCCTGCCTGCCAGACCGCCGAAGATTTTCTTCGCGAGCTGAACCGCTGCCGAGCTGACTGACGCTGCGCCTCTCCCAATTCCGGTCTCCTCTCGCGCGCGCGACGCCGCGAGCAGAGCGGTCTGGAACATCCGATTGAGGATCGGGCCGGATTCAGAGCGGCAGTGCTCCCAGGCCTCTCTTACCTGCCCGTGAATCTGCGCTTCTCCAAGAATCATCGAGTCGAGCCCCGCGGCTACGCCGAAGAGATGAGTTGTCGCTTCGCGGCCGTGGCGCATGTAAATGAATGGCGCAGCGTCGTCTCCGAGTCGGTCCGAGAGGATCGATTCAATTTCCGACAACGCATTCCCGTTCTCTTCAACCGCGTAAAACTCGGTGCGATTGCACGTCGAGAGCACGACACCCTCGCGAATCAATCCGTCTGCCCGAAGCCGGCTGAGGCAACGTGTCGCTTCCTGCGGCCGAAACGTCAGCTTCTCACGCACCTCGATCGGCGCAGTCGTGTGGCTCACTCCGACTACGATCAACGCCATGAATCCAACCTTTCGGTGAACGAGCCGTCCTCGACAGAGCTGCAGAAATCGTCCCCGACGAGCTTGGGCGCCGCCGTGCGCCATCGGTCTTCGCCTCCGGCGATTAGCCTCGACCGCAAGCCGCGAAGCGCCGAAACAGCGCGCTCGTAGCGCGCGTCGAATCGCTCGGCGATCGCGTCGCGTATTCTCGCTGCCGCTCCGGGAACGCCACCCGACGATACCGCGATGGTCACGTCGCCGGAGCGATGAAGCGCCATCGTGTGAAAGTTTCCTTCATCTGGATAATCGCTGATGTTGACCAGTATTCCTC
>DASWCI010000293.1:0-2771 GCA_036390195.1 Gemmatimonadaceae bacterium | reverse complement strand
GTAACCGGACATGAACAGCACCCGCATCTCGTTGCGCGTCTCGAGGAGCTTCTCCACCAGCGGCCTGCCATTCATCTTCGGCATTACGACGTCAGTCGCGACGATAACGCGCGCTTGTGAGCGCGTTTTTTTATTTCGCCGCCGCTGGACTCAGCCCGATGCAAGTCCCGGGTGGATCGACGACGGATTCCGTGCCGGAAAATGAACGACGATCGGCTCGTAGCGGACCGGATTCCGTAGCCATTCCTCGGCGTCGCCTCTGCTCTGAAACGCGCGGATCGTGACCTTCACCTGATCCGACATCGATTCGAGCATACGGGCCTTTCCAAAGTCGCCGGGAGTGTGCGCAACGATTGCCCACGCGTGCGGACCGATCTCCTCGGCCAGCACCTGCAGGTAATAGACGGCGTCACGCAAATATTCTGGCGTTGCGGTGTTCGGCTCACCCGGTTTTCGGTCCCACAAAAAGTTCATCCCCGGATGAAACTCCGGGTCGGCTATCGCCTCTTCGACGACTTCCCTCAGACGCGCCATCGTGGGGAATTCCTGCCAGTACAACGTCACGAGCTTGCGCGCGACATCGATCCGATATACAGGGTGCATACCAGTCCGTGTTGGTCCGACTGACATATATGGCAAGATGTCCGCCACGACTTTGGACAAAAAAAAGCTCCCTGATCACTCAGGGAGCCTCGTAATTCCGAGCAAGCGCGGGGGGCTGGGAAAACTCTTAGCTACTCGCCAACGGTGTTGGTCGTGCAGATGCGCGGCGGTTCGTAGCTCTCGAGAAATTTTCCCACGAAGTTTCCTTCCTCGGTTCCATCGGGCTTGGTGATGAGCCAGTCTCTGAGCTCCGACTCCGGAAAGCTGTAGCGATCGCCGAGTCGGTAGCCGCGCACGATGTCCACGTCGTTCCAGATTTTGCCGGTGATTCGGCCGTCGTGAATGCTCTCGACGGCGATGAACACCTGCTCGCGCCGATCGGATTCATCGACCAGCAGCGCGGTGACGAAGAAGCTGTGACGAGGAGGCAGCCCGGCCAGGTAGCGCTGCCTGGCCTTTGGCCACGAGGCGCGAGCCAGGGCGATATAGGGCTGCATCGCGCGCTCCATTGCGTTCCAGACGCACCGCTGTGCTGTTTCCAACGGCCTGTCATGGGGCGCGTTGGGTGCGAGCTGCGGCTTCGCCTCTTGCGACCCTGCGATTGCGGGCGAAAAGGCGATCAGGCCGGCCACAAATGTTCTGCGGCCCAGCGAAAGAAGCGGTGTCCAGGTCATACCATAAAGACGACACCGAATTAGTCGCAGCAACGGCCCATGACGTGATTGTCATTTTGCAATTCAGGAATTCGTCACCATTTCGTCGGATTTTTGACCAGCCAGCGGAGCTGAAAAAATATGCTTGACTTAGTCAACTATCACCGTGATAATAGCAATAGTTCGTTGGACTGCGGCCGCCCCGCTGCAAAAGACGAGAGGAGTTGGGACCATGCCGAACCAGCCTTCCGCTGGAAAAGCCGACAGGACCGAGCAACAGGTCGCCGCTGTCCGCGCGTTCAATCGCTCATACACTCGGCAAATCGGTGTCCTGAATCGGAAATTTCTCGATACCCCGTTCTCCCTTGCTGAAGGACGGGTGCTGCTCGAGCTCTATTACCGCGACGGGTCCACCGCATCCGCGATTGGGCAGGCACTTGGTTTGGATGCCGGCTATCTCAGTCGGATGCTGCGCGATTTCGCCCGCAAAGGACTGATCGCCCGCGAATCATCACCAACGGACGGCAGACAGACGCATCTCCACCTGTCGAAGGCTGGACGCAAAGCGTTCGAAGAGGTCGAAGAAAAACAGCAGGTTGCGGTGAGGGAGATGCTGGCGCGATTGTCGCCGGCGACGAGGCCGACGCTAATCGCCTCAATGCAAAAGATGGAGCGACTGCTCGGTCTGACTCCGGCGCCCGCGACGCCCTATATCCTGCGCCCGCACCAGTCGGGCGATATGGGCTGGATCATCCACCGGCAGGGCATTCTCTACAACGAGGAGTACGGTTGGGACGAGCACTTCGAGGCACTCGCAGCCGAGATCTGCGCTGGCTTCATAAAAAATGAGGACCCGAAACGGGAGCGGTGCTGGGTGGCCGAGCGGGACGGAGAGATCGTGGGAGCAATCTTCTGCGTCGCCAAGTCGAAGACCGTTGCCCAGCTCCGGCTGCTGTACGTCGAGCGTTCGGTGCGCGGTCTCGGTATCGGCACCCGTTTGGTGGAGGAATGCATCCGCTTCGCGCAGCGAACGGGTTACCGCAAGATGATGCTCTGGACCAACGACGTTCTCCACTCGGCGCGGAAGATCTACGAGGCCAAGGGGTTCGAGCTGGTGGAGGAAGAAAAGCACCATAGCTTCGGCCATGATCTGGTCGCGCAGACGTGGGAGCTAGACTTGAAGGCCGAAGCGTGAGCAAATGAATCCGTCCGATGTGATCCGGCTCAACGCCGAGGAAGTTAGGCGGCGCAGCATCAAGCTGTGGTAAGGGATTCCGGCGAACAAGCTTGACTGTGACGAGCTGAACTTCTCAGCGCCCTTTCATCAGCAGTGTATGGATTTTCTCGCCACTCTCACCGGCGACGATCTCACCTCTCTCAAAGTAGATCGATCGGAGGTCGGCTACGTCCGTGCCGCGGGTGATTTTCTGTTGAGGGCCGCATATCATGAAGCGGTTCACGCCGGTCAACTGCTCGATTACCTCCGGACAATGGGAGTCGCTCGGCCATCGGTCT
>DASWCI010000292.1:0-3389 GCA_036390195.1 Gemmatimonadaceae bacterium | reverse complement strand
TAGCCTGGGCGAGGCGTACTTGACGCACGGTGACCGCGAGGAGGCGATCCGGAGTTATCGACGCTCGCTCGAGTTGAATCCGCAGAATGCGAATGCGGTAGAGAAACTGCGCACACTCGAGAAGCGCTAGACTCTGAGCACTCCGCTAGGACTTCGCTTTCTTCGAAGGTTTCGACTTGCCAGAACTATGGTCCCGACGCCGGTGTCAGCGTCACGTGGTTCCTCACCCACGCCGAAAGCGCCGGCACGACACCCGCCGCCAGAACTGGCCTTGTTTCCAGCTCGAGGCCATGCCCTGCGCCGTTGAACACCAGAAATGAGAAATCGGGATTCCCCGCTTTCCCGAACGCCTGCGCGAATGCCGCGTGGCTGTCGGCCACGGGAACCTGGGTGTCCAGCGTGCCATCGAGTACGAGAACGGGAATATGAACGCGCGACCAATTCGCACTCGGATCGAAGGCTCCGATCTGCCGCCACCATGTACGCTGCCAGGTTCCGCGCTGGGGGATCCCGATATATTCGGCCCACCGCTCCCCCTGAATCTCCGCCAGAGATCGGTCGATTTCATCGTCGGATGCCCCGCTGGCGATCCTCGCCTCGATGCGTTGTTTCGCGGCGAGGGCCTTGGCTATGTCGCCTGCTGTGAACTTTGCCGCGCGAAGCATGGACTCTGATTCGCGCAACACATTGCGCCCCACAGGCTCGCCCGGTCCGGCGATCATGACGACGAACGCAACATCTGAAGACCGGACAGCCGCTACTGAAGCAACCCATCCGCCCTGGCTTCCAGAAAAAAGGCCGATCTCTGTTCCACGGATACGTGCGTCCGCCTTGAGATGCGCCACGCAGGCCAGAGCATCGCCGGCGAGGTCCTCGAAACCGACGTGAGGATTACCATTCGTCTTGCCCGCTCCCCGGTTGTCATACACGAGCGTGGCGATTCCCATGCGGGCAAAGTGATCGGCCCAGAACCGCCACACGTTCCTGGTGTCGGCGTACGCTCCATGATGGAAGACGATCGCCGGATGCGGCCCTGGCGTCGTCGGCAGATAGAGCGATGACGCAAGCCGAATGGAGTCGTGCTGAATCGTGATCTCTTCGATGCGATACGGGAGAACCGGAATCGGGACCCGCGCGAGATGGATCCGTACTGGGGCGCCCATGTTCGCGGTTCCCACCATCTCATTGCCGTGAATACCGGCGGCGAAGGGGACCAGCGTTCCCCGGACCGGCATTGAGAATCGTACGCTGTCACCCTCGATGGTGATTGCGGATCCCGCAAGGTCTATGACGCCGCTCTCCGGCACATCCAGCAGTACGACCGGGTCAGACGGACCTTTGGGCCCCGCGAGGATGGAAAGCCCGATCCTGAGCGGCGCACCAAGCGAGGCTTCTCCTTCCCAACGCGACGGAACGATGCTCGAAGGGAAGTTCTGGGCGTCGAGCCTGCTCGCTCCGCCGACAGCGAGGGCAACCACCCAGCCCGACAGACATGCCGCAAGACGTCGCGCGGATCTTTGGCGGATCATGGCTGCCCCCGATAGGCAAGAATTGCTTCCAGAGCCGGATCGCGATTGGCTCGATACGCCGCGAATGTCGGCGGCAGGTATATGCGTGGAGCGATCCAGGTCCGATGGTCCTGCGGCCACGCGCTCTGCCAGTAAAGATCCGATACGTTCGCCACGATCTTGCTGTAGGGCAGCGTGAAGGGCGTCTCGTCCCCCACCATGTTCGGGCTCGAGCCCGTCGGCTCTCCGACGAAGATCGCATTGGTGTAGCGCTCGAAATACGTGGCGGCGTTTTGCGCCGCGGAGAAAGTCCGGCGCCCGATGATGACGAACAGTCTTCCCGGCTCGTCCACCTTGTCGCTGCGGATGATTCGATTGAGGAGCGGTGGTATCAGGAAAGTGTTGCCGCCGTTGTTCCACCGCATGTCGATCACCAGCTTCGACACGTCATGCTCGTTGATGAATCTGAACAGGCGCTCGGAAAAGGCCGCCAGCGCCTCGCCCGGATCGTTCAGCACGCGGTTGAACTGAAAGTAGACCACCTTGTTAGCCGGGTCGTACTCGAACCAGTAGTTGCTGGTCGTGTTCTTGAGGTAAAGCGGTAGCGGACCTGGTAGCGTTGCCGCGTAAGTGAGCCACGACTTCGGAAACTCGTTCCAGATGTCGGGATTGCTCGCGTCCGCTTCGACGGTCACGCTCCGCTCTTGTCCGCTGGCGCTGACAATCGCCAACGAGATCTTCCGGATATCGGAAGTCACACCGAGCGCCGCCATGAGCGGAAGGCTACGCATGCGGTAGGGAGCTACCTGAGTCGGCCAGATCTCGTTGTCACGGTCGATCACCGGATCGAGCGCCCGCATCACCTCGTCGATGGAGTGGTCCCCAAACCGGACGACCTGCGCGCCGAGCAGCTCCTTGTATTTCGGGTCTGCCCCGATGATGAACAATCCTTCTTTGAACAGATAGAACTGCAGCGGCAGCGCCAGCGCGTATTCCGCCCGTGCGGGTGGACGAAGAATGCCGGTGTGGCCATCGCCTACCTGGCGCAGGAGTTTCATTATCTCGACTACGATCTGACCATCGGACAATCTTGGAATTGCGTCGTCGAGCTTGCGTACGCTGGCGTCAAAGTCCTGCTTCGACAGCGCGCGATACACGCCTTCGGCGTATCCTTTCCGCTTGACCTCCCGCGCCAGCAGCGCCAGGTCAGCGCGCCAGCCCTCCTCACGCGACATCTTGCTGACATCAGGGAGTCCCACGATTCGCTGGAATCGCGGATCACCGTGAAGAGACACCAGGTCCGAATCGACCCGAGCGTGCTCGAGATTCCGAAACCCCATCTCGAATGATCTCTCCAGCCATTGCATCGCCATCTCCTTTTCGCCGAGGAGTGCGTAGGCGCACGCGATATTGTAGGCCATGTTGGAGGGAAAGCCGGCGCGCAGCTCCAACGCTTTCTCGTAGGCGGGAATCGCGTCGCGATAGTCCTTCGACCGATACAGCGAGTTTGCGAGTTGAAACGCGAAAACCGCATTGACGGGATTGGTCTGCACGACTTTCTGCCAGAGCGGGGCAGCATCCGTCCATCTGCGCGCCATTGTCGCGGCTTCGGCTTTCGAAAGCGTTTCAGTAAAACCGTCGACCGAGCTCTGGGCGAATGTGATTGTCGCGCCCGGGCCACACAGGAATAACGCGACCGCCATGCACGTACGCCGCCATACCGGGAGAGAATGCCTGGTGTCGATCATCATTAGTACCGCCGAGTAAGAATCGTTGGCGCTCGGGAGCGCGAGTCGAGAACCTCGTGATGGGTTGGATACAGGTCGCTGACAAAACGTCACATGGGCTTGCGCGTCGCGGTCCGCACTGACAGACTCTCGC
>DASWCI010000291.1:0-4987 GCA_036390195.1 Gemmatimonadaceae bacterium | reverse complement strand
ACTCGCCTTGTAGCCGCATACACGGCGCTGAATCAGCCGCAGAAGGCGTCGGAAGCGGCCCAAATCGGTGCGCGGAAGTTCCCCAACGATCCAAACCTGTCGCTGATTGGCGCAAACTCACTGTACAGGGCCGGACAGCTGCAGCAGGCGCTTGACGCAGCCAAGAAAGCTGTGGCGGCGAATCCGAAAAATCCGCAAGGCTACTATCTGCTCGCAACCATTCAGGGTGCGCTCAATCAGTACGACGACGTCGCCAACACCCTGAACCAGGCCAAGGCGAACGGTGCTGATCCGACGGCGCTCTCCCAGCTCGCACTGCAACAGGGCAGCAACGCGTACAAGGCCGGAACAGCTTCGAAGGATCGTGCGGATTTCCAGCGCGCCATCAAGTTCCTTCAGCTCTCCGATCAGCTACAGAGCTCGGCAGACGCCAAGTTCCTGCTCGGTGCCAGCGCCTTCTCGCTGGGTCAGAGCGCGGTGAACGACGCCAACGAAAAGCGTAGCTGCGATCTGGCCCGCATGGCGCGTGATGCTTTTAACCTTGCGTCGATGAACCTGCCGGCAGGCGGACAGAAATACCCTAACGAGGCCGCTCAGCTCATGACGGCGATTCCTCAGTTCACCCCCGCTGTCGACAACGAGGTGAAGCGCTTCTGTAAGTGACCGACTCTGCGTCCGTGGCCGGCCGGTGGGATAGCTCCTACCATGCGCCGGTCATGGTCGAAGAGGTCGTGCGGCTGTTCAATGGGGCGAAGCAGGTGTTGGATTGCACGTTGGGCGGAGGCGGCCACAGCGAAGCCCTGCTTGCCTCGGGAGCATCCGTCGTAGCGATCGATCGCGACGAAGCGGCGATAACTGAAGCGAGAAAGCGGCTGGCGCCCTATGAGGCGGCTGGCCGCTTTCTCGCTTTGAGAGCGAATTTTGGCGAGATCGACCGCGTTCCGGAGCTCGAGGAACCCACCTTCGACGGGATCCTCGCCGACCTCGGGGTTTCTTCCCACCAGATCAACGCCGACGATCGAGGTTTCTCTTTTCGGCCTGGCGCGTTACTCGATATGAGGATGGACCGTCGCTCTACTGCCACCGCCGCCGATTTGCTCAACACTCTCGATGAAACCGAGTTATCCCACATTTTTCGCGATTACGGTGACGAGCCGCGCGCCAGCCGGCTCGCGCGTGAGATCGTGCGTCGCCGCGGACGAAAAGCGATGCGCGTAAGCGATGATCTCGTCGATGCAATCCGCGGCGCACTCGGCGCGCGCACGGGACCGGGTGATTTCGCCCGCTTGTTCCAGGCGGTTCGCATTGCCGTGAATGACGAGCTGTCTACTTTGACCACCGCACTTCCGCTCTTGCGCGACAAGCTCGAGCCGCGCGGGCTGCTCGTTGTGATCTCGTACCACTCAGGCGAGGACCGGCTCGTCAAGCACACAATGCGCGAATGGAGTCTCTCGTGTGTCTGCCCGCCGAAGCAGCTACAGTGCACCTGCCGAGGCAAGCCGCTCGGAGAGCTCGTGACCAAACGAGCCATCTCGGCGAGTCCCACTGAAACAGCTGCGAACCCACGTTCACGCAGCGCCCGACTACGCGCATGGCGAAAGGCCGCTTAGCTCTTCGAGGACGAACCCTAGTGGGTCTTACCCTGGGCACGTTCGTGCTCGTCGCGCTCGCCATAGTGTGGCGGCGCACCATCGGAATCAGCGAGTCGGAGCGCGTCGCTGCGCTCGATGCAAGGCGAGTGACGCTGGAAGGCGAGCGCGCACGGCTCGAGAGCGAGATTCGCGACGCTTCAGCGATCGGCACCCTGGGAGCCGCCGTCGAACACCGACTTGGCATGCACGTCCCAACCGATAAGCAGGTTGTCATCCTCCAACGCACGCGACAGGATGAAACCCCCTAAGCGCGTCGCGATAGTTCACGCCTTCTTCATCCTCTTCGCGCTCGCACTAGTCGCTCGGGCCGCGGAGGTTCAGGTTGTCGAAGGAAAGTCGTGGACCGCGCGCGCCAGACGACAACACTTCTTCGCTTCTGCATTGTCTGCTCCGCGGGGCGAGATCCTCGATGCCAGCGGAAACACACTGGTCGAGAGTCGCGAGATGACCCGCGTCGCCGTCGCGCTGCCAGAGGTGCGCGACACCGCGTTGGTTCTCAAGGCACTCCATCGTGCGCAGGTTGACGTCGATGCCGTTCGCTCGGCCATCGCTCGGCGGCGTCGATGGATCGATTTGCCCGGTCTCTACACCACGGCGGATGTGGCTTCAATCTCGAAGCTCAACGGAATCCATCTGACACCGGTGATACAGCGCGTCTATGCAAAGTCGGGCGGCATACAACGCATCGTCGGGACGCTCGATGGTCAAGGCCGGCCGATGGACGGGCTGGAGCTTGCGCTCGACACGATCCTGCGTGGCGATTCGGGTAGGGTAAAGCTCGCCCGCGACAAGGACGGACGACCGCTCGAGTCTCCGGATGGGTGGACCGATCAACCGAAGCCCGGCTCGACGGTGGTGCTGACGATCAACAACACGCTTCAGGACATCTGCGAGCGGGAGCTGTCCATCGCCGTTGACAGCCTGCGTGCCGACGGCGGCGACATCGTGGTGATGAATCCGCACACAGGCGAGATTCTCGCGCTCGCGAGCAACAGGGTCGGACGCACGACATTCTCCAATACAGCCGTGACGGAGCCGTTCGAGCCGGGATCAACCCTCAAGCCATTCGTTGCTGCTTCACTGCTCGAGAGAGGGCGTGCGAGGCCGACCGATGTGGTCAACACTCACGGCGGAAAGCTGGAGCTCGAAGGCCGCGTGATCAGCGACATGCACAAAGCATCGGCCCTTTCTCTCGCCGACGTTATCCGTTACTCGAGCAACGTCGGTATCGTGGAGTTCGGACAACGCCTGACGCCGCGCCAGAAGTACGAGACTTTCCGCGACCTTGGATTTGGAATGCCCCTCGGTGTACCGCTTCCGGCTGAAGCACCGGGAACTTTGCGCGAGCCGAAACAGTGGTCGAAGCAGACACCTGCCTCGATCCTCATGGGTTACGAGATCGCGGTAACGCCGCTCCAGTTGGTCACGGCGTATTCGGCCATAGCAAACGGCGGTGAGCTGCTCGAGCCGCACCTGGTGAAGGAAGTGCGATCGCTCGATGGAAAGGTGATATACCGCGCGGAGCCCCGTGCCGTTCGCCGGGTGATGTCGGGCGAGGTAGCACGAACCGTTCAACAACTGCTTCTGGCGGTAGTGCGCGAAGGAACAGCGACGAAGGCCGATCTCGCCAGCTTCGATGTTGCCGGAAAGAGCGGGACCGCGCGACGGACTTCGCAAAACGAGGGATATACCGCCGGGAACTATACAGCTTCGTTCGTGGGTCTTTTCCCCGGCAATGACCCGCAATACGTCGTGCTGGTGAAGCTCGACAGCCCGAAAGGCGCGCATTACGCGGGCGGTGACATCGCTGCGCCGGTCACGCAGATCGTGTTGCGCGCAGCACTCGCCGCACGGGACGCAGCGCTGGACCGGCGAGATCTGGCGGCGTCCGAGAAGACGATTGTCCAGCAACCGGAGCACGACGCAGCTGCTCATACGTCATCGGCAACTCCTGCAAGGCTCGCTCAGCGAGATGGCCAACGGTCGGACAGGGCGAGCTCGGATTCCTATGATCCCAACGGCAACGTCGCCGGGCGTGAGATGAGCGAAGAAACGTCCTCGTACGTTGTGGAGCTGCCGGCTTCACCGAAGTCGGCGACGATTGGAACTTCTCCACGAACCATTCCCGATGTGCGAGGACTCTCGGTTCGAGAAGCGGTTCGAGCTCTCCACACCGCGGGATTCCGGGTCCGACTTCTCAGCGCCGCTGCACCGGGAACGTCGCCCGTCGCTGGAACGATCGCGCCACCTGGAACACTCGTTCAGCTAAGCCGTCCGATCGAATGAAAGTAAGTGTCAGTCAAATCAAAACCGTGCTGGCCGAGCGCGGTTTACTGGTTGGCGTGAAGGGCGAAATTCCCGACGAGGTTACGGGTATCTCGGACGACAGCCGCAAGGTTGCGCCCGGTGAGCTTTTCATTGCGGTTCGAGGATCGACCAGCGATGGTCACGACTTTCTCGACGCCGCAACGCGACGAGGCGCGGTCGTGGCAGTGGTCGAGGATCCGACTCGCACGATGCTGCCTTCGCTGGTAGTGCACGAAGGACGCCGAGCCGCGGCCATTGCGGCGGCAAGCGCCTACGAGGAGCCAGCGACGGGGCTGAGATTGCTAGGCGTGACCGGAACGAATGGTAAAACCACGACGACCTCGATCATGCGTCATCTCTTCGACGACGGCGATGGGTCGAGTGCGTCGATCGGGACGCTGGGCGTACTGATCGGCAGCGAGGGCGAAATTTTGCCGGGCGGCAGCGGACTCACGACTCCAGGGCCCGTGGAGTTGCAAAGAATTCTTCGGGAGCTCGCTGATCGCGGCGTACGGACGATTGCGATGGAGGTCTCCTCTCACAGCCTCGATCAAAGACGCGTCGATGGACTCGAGTTCGATGTCGCTGTCTTTACAAACCTGACACGCGACCACCTCGACTATCACGGCACCATGGAGCGGTACCTCGAGGCAAAGGCGCGCCTGGTGGATTACCTGAAGCGGGAAGGAATTGCAGTTGTAAACGCGGACGCGCCGGAGTGGAGATCGCTGAAGCCACGCTCGCGTCCACTAACATTCGCAGTTCGTGCATCCGCCGACATCGTGGCGGAAAAGATTCACTTCACCTCAGACGGCAGTCAATGGCAGCTCCTTACGCCGCGCGGTTCTGCCGATGTAACACTCCCCTTGATCGGCGACGTAAACGTCGAGAACGCGCTTGCGGCTGCGGCGGCCGCGTTCGCGCTGGGTCACACTCCAGCAGCGATTGCCAGCCGACTACGCACTGTTCCACAGATAGCCGGTAGACTCGAGATCATTTCGACGCGCCCGACCGTCGTGCGGGATTAC
>DASWCI010000290.1:0-18680 GCA_036390195.1 Gemmatimonadaceae bacterium | reverse complement strand
TTTTGCGAAGTCGTCACCTGCCCAAAATCTCCGTCGGCCAGCATCTCCATGGTAGCCAGCACGGAGGTAAGGGGGGTCTTCAAATCGTGTACGATCATTTTCATCAAGTCGTCGCGGACTCTTTCCAGCTCGCGCAGCTTGCGGAGGCTGTCCTCGAGAGCGTCGGTCGCGGCCTTGAGCTTGAGCAGGCTCCGCACACGGGCACCCAGCACCAGACGATTGTGAGGCTTGGTCAGGAAATCGTCGCCTCCGGCTTCGATCCCCCGCACACGGTCGCTGGTGTCGTTGAGAGCAGTGACAAAAATCACCGGAATTCTCGAGGTGCGCGGGTCTCGTTTGATGCGGCGACACACCTCGAAGCCGGTCGAGCGATCCTCGACGCCGAGGTCGCCTGCCGGCATGGACACGTCGAGAATGCAGAGATCGGGACGCTGTTCGAACGCAGCCGCAACAGCCGACGGTCCATCTACCGCTGTGATCGTTTCGTAACCGAGGCTGTGTAGCTGGTCCAGCAACAACTCGACGTTGGCGGGGATGTCGTCAGCGACGAGGATGACTTCGGGCTTGGAGTGGCCCGCGTCAGGCATGCTCAGGGGGAAACTCTCAGCCCGAAGCTGAGAATGAAGCCGCGCTCTTTGATGTCGGAACCCGCGGTTCGGCTCGCGCGCTGAATCGCGAAATCGAGACTGGCACGGTCGCGCGTGAGGGGTGCGCCGACTCCGGCGGCGAAAGATGTCTCAGATACTTTCTCACCGTTCACCCCGAAGGGCAGCGTTCGGAATCTCGCACCCGCGCGCATCGTGATGATCCGCTGGATGAGGCGCGGACCGCTCACTTCGACGCCAACCCCAGTGTCCCAGCCATCGAAAGCCTGAATGCCGGACGACGAAAGCGAGCTGAGAGAGCTCCAGGCATCGTGGGCTACGCGCGCAGAAATGGCAGCCCCAGTGATGCCTTCATAGGTCAGCGACGCTGAGTAGTGATCGGGTAGACGTGCGCTGCCAATCGCGGTGTCACCAGATTCCGCGCGAAGGTCTCCACCCTTGCGACCCGAGACAGCAAATCCGATCGCTCGCGATGGATGGTACTCAACGCCGAGCGAGCCGGCGAAACCAGCGTAGCTGATGCGGCCCGATTGTGCGCTGCTAATGTAGCGGGCGCTGTCGGGAAAGAGCCGTGAGAGGAGGATGCGGTTGCTCCCGGTAAAGACGTGCGCGCCAACGCCAACTCGAAACACGGGACTGCGTGACCAGGCCAGTGCCAGTCGCACGTCGTTGATCGCACCAAGTACCTTGTTGCGCTCGGTGAGAGAAACGGTGTCTGTCGAATCGCCGACAACCTGCTTGCGGACGAGACTCGTCTCGGACGAGCGGTCCAGAAAGGTCGAGGAGCTGAATCCCAGTGTCCAGGCTTGTCCCATCGGGAGCACGCCAGCAACGAGCGGAAAGCGAGCAGTCGTAGTCTTCGCGGTTCCGGACGCGGTCGTCACACGCCGGAACTCTGGCGAGTACTGAAAGAAAAGCGCCGATGATCCAACGCCCGCGAGTGACGCAGGCGTGACCAGGCTCAGCGGGTCGAAGTCCGCAATGCCAGCACCCGTTCCCTCTGCGCGCGCGCTCAACTGGCCGGTAGGGTAACCGAGTCCCTGAAGGCTCAGTGCGCCCTGCGCCCCGAGTCCCGAAGCGAAGCAGATGGTGAAGAGCGCGGTTGTAACAAGTGGCGATTTGCGCATCACGGTAACCCCAACGGGACGCGAGAAGTGTAACTGATTCTCAGCCGCGGGCGCAGTGCAACGACGTCCTCGCTCGAGGAAAACCGTATTTCGAGGGGCGAATTCCCCTCGGAAAGGGATCTGAGAACAATGGCCCGAGGAAGAGTATCCGGCTTCTGTGTGCGCCAGAGGGTGAACGCGCGCGCCAGCTCGATGTTTGTCAGTCCCGTATCTCCAGGCTTCAGCTTCAGAGTGTCTACGCTGACGCTGGCAATAATCTGAGCCGCCTTTGTCGGATCGGTTACTACCTTTCCGGCGAGAACCACTTGCGGCAAGATCTCAACGGTATCCGTTGGGTCGAGCGCGGTATTCGGCAATTGGTTCAGCAGCAAAGTCGCGCGCACGACTGTCGCCGAATCGATGATGCTGGACGGAATGTCGAAGCGAAGATAAACGCGTCTCGAAGGCAGCCCACCGACCGCGAGCACCCCCGGCGGTGCCGCAGCCGGCGCCTTAGCTACCACGGTGTAATCGGTCAGATGCCCGGCGGCGATGGACTCTCCTGCCGGCGTTCTGGAAAACGGAACCACCACTAGCGGCTTCGTCGTGGTGTCGGGGGTTGCGCGGAAGTAAATCAGCGGACCAGATCCGCCTTCCGTGGAAATGATCCGCACTTGCGACGATCCGGGGCCCGTCGCCCGCAAGCCAATGCGGAGCGGAAGAGTGTCTTGAATCTTGGCAAGCAGAGCCGAATTCGAGATGTAATACTTCAGCGTATCGGTCAGCTCAGCGCGGGCGAAAATCTGCGAAGAGATGAACCGATCCGGCCGGAACAGTGCAAGGATGGCCGCGCTGGAAGTGTCATTCGCCGTGGTGTCGACGTCGTAAGCTTCGATTGTCACCGGCTCCGTGGCCTTGATCGACAGCGTATCAATGCGAAGCTGGATATAGGCGCTGTCTACGCTCTTGATTAACTGGGAAGTGTCGCCGGTGGGGACGAACCTTACGGGCAACGAGTCGAAGCGCATCACAACGCGGGTATCGAGAGTGTCGCCGCGCGCCGCCAGCAAAAGCCCGGGCTCAGTGCCCAGTCCTGAAAGCGACTGGACGGTCGTGTCTAGAACAACGGCATCGAGCGTGATGTTCTGCACGTCACCACCAATGGGCGGGCAGAGGACCGAGCAGACTCCCGAGCTATCGAGATTTTCCGAGCACGAAGATATCGAAACGAACAACGCCGCGGTCGCGAGCAATCGCGGCGGGGATAACGAAAGCTTCACTACGCTCTTCCACGTGAAGGGTTCAGCACGAAAGCGTGGGGAAGCAGCTGATCGAGCGTCCAAACTGCCTCCTTTCCGTCGCGCGTGTAGCTGGAGATTTTGATGTTCGGCGCGAACTCGTTCAGCACCTGCCGACACGCGCCGCACGGTGGAGTGGGCTCGTCGTCGTCGGAAGCGATCGCGATCTCGTCGAAGTCGGTGAGTCCTTGTGAGACAGCAGAGGCCACGGCAAGGGTTTCCGCGCAAATCGCGAGACCGTAGGCCGAATTCTCCATGTTGCAGCCGGTAATGACCCCACCGCTCCGGGTGTGCAGCGCCGCTCCAACGCGGAAATTGGAGTACGGTGCGTACGCGTTATCCAGCGCGCGAAACGCGGCCTCCTTAAGGGAGGCTTCCTTCCTCGATTCGCGCTTCATCAGACGACCAGCTCTGGCAAAAACGATCGGCCGCAACCTCTGAATGAGAGCCCGAACCATTCCGCAACGGTTGCGCCGAGGTCAGAGAACGTCTCGCGTTCGCCCAGATCGCGGGGGACCACCCGACTGCCCGCAGCAAGCAAAGGCACGCGCTCTCTCGCGTGATCCGTGGAAGGCGTTGTAGGATCGTTGCCGTGGTCGGCCGTTATGAACAGCAGATCGTCCTCTTTTAGCCGCGATGTGATGGAAGGAAGCGCCCCATCGAATTCGCGCAGCGCATCATAGAACCCCGCAACGTCGTTGCGGTGCCCGAACAACTGGTCGAAATCTACTAGGTTGGCGAACAGGAACCCACTTTCCGCAGTCGAGAGCCAGTCCTTGATACTGCGGATGCCTTCGGCATTCGTGGCTGTGTGACGCGACGTGATGGATCGTCCCGCGAATAGATCGTCGACTTTACCTACACCGGCGCGCGGAACTCCCGCTTTCGACAACGCGTCGAGCAGAGTTTCAGAAGGAGGCTCGATCGAATAGTCTCGTCGATTTGCCGTACGCCGATAAGTGTCCGCGGCTCGCTCGTAGGGACGAGCAATCACGCGCGAAACGTCATGTGGCGGGACGAGAATCTCGCGGGCGATCTCGCACGCACGATAAAGCTCGGCGAGCGGAATGACACCTTCGTCCGCGGCGATCTGAAAAACGGAATCTGCTGACGTGTAGACAATCCAGCTTCCGGTCGCCTGCTGTTTCGCCGCGTAGCGCTCAATGACATCCGTCCCGCTCCCGACGACGTTCCCAATCACGCCTCGGCCCGAGGCGCGGGCGAAGCGCTCGATCACATCGTTCGGAAATCCATCGGGGTAGGTTGGGAATGGCCGCTCGATATGGACCCCCGCGATTTCCCAGTGTCCGGTTGTGCTGTCCTTGCCGGCGGACGCAGGCTTCATCGTCCCCCAGGCGCCCGTTGCATCGCCACGCCGCTGCATGCCCTCGAGTGGACGAATATTGCCGAGCCCGAACTGCTCGAGCCGCGGAAGGGCGAGGCCGCCACACGCAACTGCCACATTCCCGAGAGTATCGCTTCCGCTGTCTCCGTACTCTGAAGCATCAGGAGCGGCACCGATACCGACGCCGTCAAGAATGATGATAGCGGCGCGCTTCACCTCCGCGCCTCGATGTAGGTTCGATCGACTCTGGAACGCAAACCGGTGAGCAGCTCGTAAGGGGACATTCCAGCGGTGTCAGCAACGCGCTCAACGGTCAGCACGGTATCCCCCGCTCTACCGATCAACGTCGCGACGTCTCCGACCTCGCATCGAACCGTTGTGACATCGATCATCGTCATGTCCATCGTCACAGTCCCTGCAATCGGCGCTAACGTTCCTCCTACGAGAACCGACCCGCGTTCGCTGAGCGACCTGGGGTAGCCGTCCGCGTAGCCAATCGCGAGCGTCGCGATTCGTGCCGGCCGCTCGGCGCGAAAAGTTGCGCCGTAACTCACCGTGTCCCCCACCTCGAGTTGTCGAATCTCGACGATAGGCGCGCGAAGGTGGACGACTGGCTCCGGCTGGATCCCGGCGGTTCTGCCACTTCCTACGCCGTACAAGAAGATTCCGGGACGGACGAGATCCCACTCAGTCCTGCTTTTTCGCGCGATGGCAGCGCTGTTGTCGGTATGCAGAAGTTTCGGGCGAGATGGCAACGATGCCAATGCTTCGCGAAATAGTCGCTCCTGTTGCTCGACCGTTCCGTTATCGAGCTCGGCTGAGTGAAAGTGGGTGAAAGCTCCCTCTGGTGGGGCCAACTCCACGAGATGCCTGATCGCGCGAACGTCACGCCACGGAATTCCGGCGCGGCTCATACCGGTGTCAATGGAGAGGTGCCACGCGCCTCCGCCAGCGCGACGCCACGCCTCGATTTCCGGCGGGAACCCCAACGTAGGTGTCAAACGCGCGGATCGCGCGCGTCCAAGCTCCTCCTCGAGCAAAGGAGTGAATACGACGATCGGGCGGGTAATACCCACTGTTCGAAGCTCTTCGCCCTCGCGGACGCTGGCGACTCCGTAACCCCAGGGCTGAAGAACTTCAAGCGCTCCCAATGCCCCAGCAACACCAAGTCCGTAAGCGTCCGCTTTGATCATCGGAAGCAGCGGGACCCCTGCGCGGCGAGCGACAGCTGCGCCATTACGCTGCAACGCGCCAAGATCGATATCGACCCGGGCGCGAGCTAAAGAGTGCTTCATTAAAGCTTAGTTTATGTTGCGAGTAGTATACGCCCAACGCACGACGCCTTCAAGAAACTGCGCACCGCAATCACACATCCATGAACAAGACAAGCACGCACTCGCTCGATGACACTCTCGCGCTGATGCGCGATCTCCGCGCGCGGTGCGAGTGGGACGCCGCGCAGACGCACGAGTCGCTGCGTCCCTACCTGATTGAAGAGGCGCACGAGCTCGACGACGCGATTCGGCTCGAGAATGACAAGCTCGTGCGAGAGGAGCTTGGAGACCTGTTGCTTCAAGTGCTCTTTCATTCGGTAATAGCCGAAGAGCGGGGGGTCTTCTCTTTCGCCGACGTTGCTGAAGGTCTGATCACCAAGATGAAGGGGCGCCATCCACATCTTTATGGTGACGCTGCGAAGGAACCGTGGGAGCGAATGAAGTCGAAGCAGCGGCAGAGTATTGTCGACGGACTTCCGGCGGGGCTGCCGCCGCTACACCGCGCACATCGATTACAGGATCGAGCGGCGGGCGTGGGTTTCGACTGGGCAGATGTTGAAGGACCGGCAGAGAAGGTCGAGGAGGAACTGAGAGAGGTGAAGGCGGAGCTAAAGAACTCGCCGGCACCAAAGCCGGGCACACCGCCTTTGCTCGACGAGCGTCACTACGCTCTCGAGGCGGAGCTCGGCGACCTTTTGTTCGCGGTCGTCAATCTTTGCCGAAAGGCCGGCATTCATGCATCGATTGCGCTCGACAAGGCGAACGCGAAGTTCGAGCGCAGGTTTCAACAGATTGAGAAAATGGCGCGCGAGCGCGGGATTGACGTTGCGCACGCCGGGCTCGAAAAACTCGACGCGCTTTGGGAAGAAGCAAAAAGCAACGAGGCGGCCGGCTGATCAACGCCTTTCGTACTTCCAGTTGCGCGATTTCCCCTCAGCCATCCACTCGATTGCTGAATCGACGCGCCGCTGCCGCGTGTCCTCTCCCTTTGCTTCGGATATCCAGTCGGCGTACTCGCGCTTGTGACTGGGCGGAAACTTCTCGAACGCTGCGGCTGCCTTTTTGTTCTTCTTCAGCGCTTCAGTGAGCTCCGGCGGAACGACGAGCTCTTTCTTCGGCTTCGATCGCCTCGTCGTTTTTATCCCCTGCTCGTTGAGCTTCGCGGCTTGTTTCATATAGCCCGTCAACGTTTTGCTTGAAGGGAGATCCGAGAGCTTGGTGATGTTGCGCAGCGGACCCCCGGCTTCGTTAACGCCCTGTCCAATAATCAGGTCGCCCTTCCAGAGGATCAAATTGCAGTGCTGCTTGAACGCGGCGAGGCCACACAGCACTCCCTCGTACTCGAAGTGCGGAGTCCCCCACTTTATGCTCTCTTCCACTTGCGGGCACGCCTCGTGAACCAGAGTGCGGATGTGATTGAGAATGGGCTGCGCGAAGTCGGCTGACTTCGCAATGTAGGCGTCGACGCGCGGGTCCCGTTTGCCCATTGCTGTTTCCTCCTTCCGCGAGCTATGAAGTTGGTCGTCTACTAGCTGATCCAGGTTCCGAGGGCAATCGCCCAAATCGCAAACAAACCCGCGGCCGCGGCGACGACGCCGACCATTGCAGCGAGCGCGCAGAGAGCGTCGAGAAGACCCGCAATTCTCGGCCACCGACTCATAGCGGGCCGGGAGCGGACCCGGTCAATGAGACCCCAAATGCCGTACGCGACGAAACAGGTTGCGGCACTTGCCGCCGCCAGCCGCGCATTGGACTCCCACTGGAACGCAGCGGCAAAGATTCCCGCGCCGGCGAGGACGTCCGCTGCGAGTCGCTGCGGTGAGGCAGAGCGCGCTCGATGGCCAAGGAATTCGAAGATACTGGCGTCGGGTCTGAGCGCCGAAAGAACCATCATGAATTGAAAATTTCACCGCGTCGCGAAATTCGCCAGATGGACATTCTAGTCTGCGGTATCCTCCTCAGCCTCCTCACCGTGCTCGACAATGTCGCCGCGCTTGAAGAGGATATCCTGCAGCACCTCGCGCCACTTCGGGTTGCGGCGGAGCAGGAACTCGAGATCCATCCCGAAGTGCTTGAACTCCTCGTGCTGAGCATTTCGCATGATGGCGCGCGCTTCCCGGTCCTTTTCCAGCGATAGACGCTGCTCATACCAGGCAATCGCCTCCGCCTCCTCGATGAGCGAAGTAATCATACGCGCGAACGTACGAGTCTTCGCGGAAAGCTCGCTCGGGGGCTCATGGTACTGCTCGAATCCCATCGGCATATCCTCGGTGCGAGGTAATTGCGGCCCTACGAAAGGGTGGACGATTACGGATGCAGACGATTCATCGTACGCGGGAAAGCAATCGCCTCCCGAATGTGATGGATTCCGCAAATCCAACCCACGGTTCTCTCGAGTCCCAGGCCAAATCCCGAGTGGACGAAGGTACCGTACTTTCTCAGATCCAGATACCAATTGTAAGCGTCGACCGGTAATCCCTCCTCTTTGATCCTGGCGAGGAGTTTGTCGTAATTATCCTCACGCTGTGAGCCGCCGATTATCTCTCCGTAACCCTCCGGCGCGAGCATGTCATCGCAGAGCACGGTACGGGGATCGGCGGGATTCTCCTTCATGTAGAACGCTTTCGCTTCCTTTGGGTAATTGTAGATGAAAACGGGACGATCCTGGCCTTCGACGAGCAATGTTTCGTCCTCAGCGCCGAGGTCCTCGCCCCATTTTACCGAGCTTCCCTCCCCCAAGAGCATCTTTACCGCATCGCTGTAGTTGATTCGCGGAAAGGGAGGCTTGATGGTCTCCAGCTTCGACACGTCGCGCTCGAGCTCCTTGAGCTCCGGCTGCCGCCGCTCGAGAACCCGCACCACGATGTAAGAGACAAACTCCTCCTGGAGCCGCATGTTATCGTCCGAGTCGTTGAATGCGACCTCCGGCTCGACCATCCAGAATTCGGTTAGATGTCTGCGGGTCTTGGATTTTTCAGCGCGAAAGGTTGGTCCGAAGCAATAGATCTTGCCGAGTGCTGCGGCGGCCGCTTCGCCATACAGCTGTCCCGTCTGCGCGAGATAAGCCGTGCCCTCGTCGAAATACTCAGTTGCGAATAGTCCGCTTCGTTCACCAATCGCCGCAGTGAGAATCGGCGTATCTACGAGCGTAAAATCCCGCTCGTAGAAGAAATCGCGAATTGCCTGCTCGACCTCGTGCCTGATTCGCGCAATTGCGCGCTGTTTCGGTGTCCGCAGCCACAGGTGACGGTTGTCGAGAAGAAAGTCGATCCCGTGCTCCTTCGGCTGGATAGGATAATCGATCGGGCTCTCTCCATAGATCGAGAGGTCCTTGACCGTGAGCTCGAATCCGCCGGGCGCGCGCGCATCGGGGCGGACTTCGCCTTCGACTTCGATCGAAGTCTCCTGTGTCAGCTTCCCAAATCGATCCCACGCTTCGGGCGACACTACGCTTTTCACCAGTACTGCCTGAAGCAGTCCGGTGCCATCGCGCATCACTATGAACGCAACTTTTCCCGACGATCGGACGTGAGTTACCCATCCGCGGAGCCGCACGGTTTGACCAGTGTGGAAGGGTAGTTCGGATATTCGTGAATAGGTGGCAGCAGCCATTATTTGGTGGTAGAGGAGGAGCGCTCGGCGGGCAATCTAGCGTGAACGCGTCAGTCGGTAGATGAGAATCGCCGCACGCTCAGTTGCAGGCACTATCGACCGCAGATCGACTCGCTCGTCTGGGGTGTGTGATCTCATTCCCTTTACACCGAGACCGTCCAACGCGTCCAGATAGTCCGAGACGTAGGAAATGTCCCCACCACCGCGCCTGCCGGGATCGAGCGCATCGACCGCACCCTGACCCAGCGCGCGACTGACCGAATCTTCGATCGCGAGCACGGCAAGGTTGCCCTTCGTTGGAGGCATTGCCGGATTTCCATCCTCGAACGTAATCGTCGCCATCGTGCCGGGGAGATGATCAGCAACGATCGCGCGCATGGCTTCGCGAGCCTTCAACAACTGGTCCTGAGAAATGAAACGCAGGTCGCCGCGTGCGAACACGCGCGGTGCGATGATATTGTCTTTCCCTGCGGCGGTTCCTGATATCTTCGCCGAGTCGTACGTCACGTCCGTGCCGCCCACAATTACTGCGGGATTGAAGGTCAGATACTGCTCGTTCGATAATCTTTCGCGAAATGCGTTCAGAATTCTCGCGGCTTCGTAAATCGCACCGTAACTGGAACCCGGCGAGAAAATCCCGGACGAGTGAGCCTGGCGCCCGCTGACAACGAGTTGCCAGCCGCTCATGCCTCGCCGCGCCACTGTGCCCTTGCCCGCGTCCTCCTCGAACGCAAGGGCGACATCGCTGCGCTTTGCCACATCGATCAGTGGCTTTCGCGACACGAGGTGCAGTGGACCCGCGTCTTCCTCGTCTCCCATCAGCGCGACGACGATTCTGGTTCCATCCAGCGCACCGACGCTCTGGAGAGCCTCGAGGGCATAAAGGATCACGACGTCGCCACCCTTCATGTCGGCGCTTCCTGCTCCGGCGGCAAGCGTGTCCAGCCGGACGAACCTCTCACTGTCGCCCTCGAAAACCGTGTCGAGATGACCGATCAACAGGAGGCGCTTGCCCTTGCTGCCTTTTCGTTCCGCGAACAAATGACCCGCGCGACCGACAGCATCAGGCAGCGTGATCCAGCTTGTCTGGAAGCCAAGCGACGAGAATTCGGGCTCGAACAGCTTTCCGACTGCACGTACGCCGGCGAGGTTGAACGTGCCGCTGCTGATGTTGACGGCCTTCTCCAGGAACCCAACCTCCTCAGCCTCGTGAGCCCGGACGTAGTCGCGGATTTTCTGCTCCACCCTGGACAGCGGCGGCGGGCCGGCCTGCGCAGTTGCACTGCTCGCCGTCCAGGATAGGAGAATGCAAGCGCACGCAGCGCCAACCGCCCGGGCGCTACGCGTACGAGTAACCGAAACGACCCAAGTGGAAGTCATATGAAATGAGACTATCATCGCAGTGCGGTTCCGTCCACCTGGCACCAACGGTAATTTTACGAGCCTGCCCAATTTCCAAACGCTAAGATGACTTTGCGCGCCCGCCTCGGCTGGGGCCTGTCCGCGATTGCGGTGGTGCTGATCGTGCCGCTGCTTCTATCGCTGAGTTCACTCGAGAATCTCTACGAGACGAGCCGGTTGTTGCGCGACCGCGAATTCGCGGCATCACTCCTCCTCGGATCGTTTCACGAGCGCACGGACGACGCACGTCGCGCCGAAGACGCGCTGCTCTTCATCCATGATGAGAAGAGCGCTGCGCGAATGCAGCGCGAGATTGACGGGCTTGTATCCCTCACCGACTCGCTGGACCGATATCACCTCGACCTCTCTGCATCGCAGATTCGCTCGTCGCTCGATGCACTCCGTTCTGCCGCGCGCGAAGAATACGAGCACGCCTCCGCGGGTAGAAGCACGGTCGCCGAGATGATATCTCAGCAGCGAACGCGACCCGCAATCGCATCCGTAGACAGCTCGCTTGGTGTAAGTGCGACGATGCTCCGCAATCGTACTCGAGAGCGGGTTGTCGACGCGACGAACGAAACACTCAAAGCTGAACGGTTTGTCGCTGGCGCTCTGCCCGTGGCGCTGCTGCTGGCGCTGGCGATCGGCATTTGGCTGATGAGATCGATCAGCGGGCCCATATACGCGCTTGAGCGCGGCATGCACGCAGTCGCAGGGGGCGACCTGAGCCACGAACTGGAAATACCGCCAAGTGAGCAAACCGAGTTCGGCCGGTTGGCCGCGAGCTATCACACGATGGCGAGACAGCTCGCTGAACTGGAGCGATTGCGGGCGGAGTTTGTGGGAGTCGCTTCCCACGAGCTGAAGACACCGATCAACGTGATCATCGGCTACCTCGAGCTTCTTCAGGAGGGGATCTACGGGCAGCCGACCGAACAGCAAAAAGAAGTTCTGCGGACGATCAATAAACAGGCGGACTCGCTGACAAGACTCGTCAAGCGGTTACTCGACATTAGTCGGTTCGAGGCGAGCGGCGGGAAGATAGAGGTGCGCGAGGTTGACCTCAGGCATTTGCTCAACAACTTGAAGAGCTCGTTCTCGGTTCTCGCCTCGCAGCGCGAAATCGCCTTTACGGTGAACTGCGCCCAAGAACTGCCGGACAAAGTTTGCTGGGATGAGGATCGGATCAACGAAGTCCTCGGCAACCTGGTCTCGAACGCATTCAAATTCACCGACCGCGGAGGAAAAGTATCGTTGTCCGTCGCGGCCAATGATGGGAAGCTGGTCGCGACCGTGGCGGACACGGGCGCCGGCATATCCGGAGAACAGCTCCCGCACATCTTCGATAAGTTCTACCAGGCCGATAACCAGGCCGCTGCCGCGACGAAGGGCACCGGGTTAGGCCTGGCGATTGCGAGAGAAATCGTCGAGGCCCACGGCGGCCAGATAACGGTCCAGAGCCGCGTCGGCGAGGGCACCACCTTTGCCGTCACACTTCCTATTGAGGCGACCGGCGCCAGGAAACGAGGTGAGCCTGCGCGCCAGGCCGAGAACGTAGGATGACCAGAGCTCTTTCAGTAACGATTACGTCGCTAATAGTCGCTGCATGCGCGCACGTGCAGTTGCTCGATCCGCAGCTGAGAACCGACTGGGATCGGACGCTGTATTACGCTGCCCGCAATGCCGATAGCGGGAACTATCTCGCGGCCGACAAGCTGCTCGACGAGTTTGTACGCAATCATCCCAACACGCGACAAGCCCGTGAGATCGCATTCTGGAAGGCCGCATACCTGATCGATCCGGCAAACGCGTACGGATCGCTTGACGGCGGGATTGTGGCACTCGATGGCTACCTGGTGGATTCTACAGGGTGGTATCGCAAGGAAGCCATCCTCCTGCGGCGCACGGCTGCGGTCGCGGCCGGACTCGCAGCCCAGACACGACTAGCACCCCCTGATACCACGAACGTTGTGGCAACCAAGGATACGGTCATCATAGTCAAGTCGCGTGACGAGCAGATCGCGGCCCTGAAGGAACAACTCGCCAAGAGCAAGGACGAGCTCGCCAAGGTGAGTGCGGAGCTCGAGCGCATCAAGAAACGACTGGCGAACCCGAGCGGCTAGTTCACCGGAAAGCGTCGACTTCAGCCGACTCTGAACAATTCCAGCGCGCGAGAGTAGCGGGCGCCCAGCACCTTCCGTATCCCCGCGTTTTCCTTGGTGCTCAGCGTCGCATCCTCCTCGAGGAGCTTCTCGGCGGCGGCACGAGCCTCGACGTTCAGCACTTCGTCTCGCACCGGGTCGGCGATCCGGAAGGTTGCTTCTCCGCTCTGTTCCTGGCCGAACAGATTGCCCATGCCCCGCAAGCGTAGATCTGCACGAGCGATCTCGAACCCGTCATCGGTTTCAACGAATACCCGGAGTCGCTCGGCCGCTTCATCACCGAAATTACCGAGCAGTATGCAGTATGAGGCTTCGGCACCTCGACCCACGCGACCTCTCAGTTGATGGAGCTGGGACAACCCAAAACGCTCGGGATGCTCCACCAGCATCACAGTTGCATTCGGCACATCGATCCCCACTTCGATCACCGTAGTCGAAACGAGCACGTCGATCTTGCCGTCGCGAAAAGCTCTCATGATGGTCTCTCGTTCGTCGGCGGGAATACGACCGTGGATCAGTGCGACAACTTTTCCCGCAAACACACCTGCCGACAACTGCTCGTACATTGTCGTCGCCGCCTTGAGATCGGTCTTCTCAGACTCTTCGATCACCGGATATACAACGTAGGCTTGCCGCCCTTTTTCGGTTTCTCGCACCACGAACTGAAGCACACGCTCGCGCGCTGATTCCGGACGCATTACCGTCGTCACTGGTTGCCGTCCGGCCGGCCGTTCGTCGAGGGTGCTGACATCGAGATCGCCGTAGATCGTAAGTGCCAGCGACCGCGGGATCGGTGTCGCGCTCATGAGCAACACGTCCGGTGATTCTCCCTTGGCTGAAATCGCGGCGCGCTGCTCGACGCCGAAGCGGTGCTGCTCGTCGATCGTGACGAAGCCGAGACGGCCAAACACCGCTCCCTCCTGCACCAGCGCGTGCGTGCCGACCGCAAGCACGGGTTCGGTTCCAGCAAGCTTGTTGGCGGCCTCCCTTCTTGCGCGCGAGCTCAAGCTTCCCGTCACCAACAGCGGCTCGAGCCCAAGAGGAGCCAGGAACTTCGCGAAAGTTCGAGCGTGTTGTTCAGCGAGCAGCTCGGTCGGCGCCATGATCGCCGCCTGGTAACCGTTCTCCATCGCCAGTAACGCCGCGAACAAAGCAACGATCGTTTTGCCGCTCCCGACGTCACCCTGCAGCAGCCGATGCATCCGGCGATCGCTGGTCATGTCAGCCACGATCTCGCGGATTGCGACCATCTGGGCGTTCGTCAGAGTAAATGGCAACGCGTTCTTGAGGGCGCTGGTAAGCTGACGCCGGTTCTGAAATGCAATTCCGCTGCGTCTTTCTCTCTTGAGAGCGTTGGCTCGGCGATGAAGGATGTGGATGAAGAGCAGTTCCTCGAACGCGAGCCGCGCCCGGCCCCGCGTCCCTTCAGCAATCGTCGCTGGGCGATGAACCATCCGAATCGCATCGCGCAGACTCGGCAGACCGGCGGCCCGGAGGACATCCGCGGGCAAATATTCCTTGAGGAGAGGCAGCAGAGTGTCGAGGTGACTATCGATGATTCCGCGAATCACCTTAAAGGACAGACCTTCAGTCGCCGGATAGACCGCGAGGACCTTGCCTTCTCTTACGTCATCCTCGTCCTTCCCGAGCTGGATGTACTCGCGCGGTTGAAGCTGTCTCCCGTGAAAGAAGCGGACTGAACCAGATAAGAGCATGATGTCGCCTTTCTCGATGCTCCGGTCGAGAAAAGGTTGTCCGGGCCACGATGCCTCGATCATCCCACTATCGTCCTGCAATACTGCCTGGAAAATTCTGAGTCCGCGACGGGTAGGGATGATTCCCTTGGAGATCACCTTACCGATGATCGTCCCGTCCATGCCAGGCTCGAGCGAGGCAATGGGATTGATCGTGCTGGCGTCTTCGTAGCGATGGGGAATGTGAAAAAGAAGATCGCGCGCGGTGACGATCCCGAGTCTTCTCAGTGATTCGGCGCGTACGGGCCCGACGCCCTTCAAATAATTGACGGGCATGTCGAGGTAGACCTTGCCAGTGCGGGTCTCCGTTGCTGCCCCCATCACGTGTTGATGCACCGGAAGTGGCAATCGACTAAATGGCGTCCGCTACCCATTTAGCCCTCGAGAACCTCGCGCGCGAAAATCTTCGGATCGAATGCTTCGAGATCTGTTGCCTTCTCACCGACCCCGATGAATTTCACAGGGACGTCCAACGCTTCGTGCACGGCGAGCACGATCCCGCCTTTGGCCGTGCCGTCGATCTTGGTCACGACGAGACCCGTTATTGGAATCGCGTCGGCAAAGGTTTTTGCCTGCGCAACGGCATTCTGTCCGATCGTTCCATCGAGCACCAGTAATGTCTCGTGGGGCGCGCCGGGAAGACGCTTGCCGATCACGCGATTGATTTTTTTCATCTCGTCGATCAAAGAGCCACTCGTATGAAGTCGGCCCGCGGTGTCGACGACGACTACATCCTTGCTGCGAGTGATCCCCGCATCGACAGCGTCGAAAGCGACGGCCGCTGGATCGGAGCCGGCAGCGCCGCCAACGAAGTCGGCGCCGGTGCGCTGCGCCCATGTCCGAAGCTGGTCGATGGCCCCGGCGCGAAAGGTGTCGGCGGCGCCCGTGAGCACCGACATCTTATTCGCCTTCAGAAAATCGGAGAGCTTCCCGATGAAGGTCGTTTTGCCGGACCCGTTCACGCCGACGACGAGAACTACCGTGGGGGCCGTCGTTGCTCTAATGACCCGAGGGTCGCTGTTACCGGAACGAAGTGAAGTCTCGATCGCGGTCTCGAGTGCCTCCAGGAACTGATCCTGAGTCTTGATAAAACCGCGTCGCGCCTGCCCCTCGATTTCGGCCACCAAACGCATCGTCGTAGGAACACCGAAGTCAGCCTCGATGAGGACTTCTTCGAGTTTTTCCAGCGAGCCCTGGATCGCACCGGCACGGCCTATCGCCGTGACATCAGTGAGCGCGACGTCTTTTATTCTGGTCCAGAGCGAGCGGGTCGGTACGTCGCCCGCGCGCCGAAGTATCCTGCCTGCCATTCTGTTGTGCTTTTGATTGAGAGCGAAAAAAAACCCGGACATCGATGTCCGGGTTGAAGATAAACTCTGCGAGCTTCCGTCGTCGCTATTCGGAAAAGTTCGCCAGGTGCGGCTGATTCAGGCTCGCTAGCGTCTGATTTCTCATCTTCTCGAAGAGCGGACGCTCGCCAGCGGGAATTGGCTCTCCGCCTCTGCTCTGCAGCGCCAGTCGCGGGTCGTGTGCGACCCCATCGACGCGGATCTCGAAGTGGAGGTGTGGCCCGGTCGCCCAGCCAGTCATGCCAACGTAGCCGATCGTCGTACCCATGGTAACACGCGAGCCGGGACGCATGCCCGCCGCGAAATTGCGCATATGACCGTAGCGGCTGACCATGCCGTTGCGGTGCCTGATGTCGATCATGTTGCCGTATCCACCTTTCCTGCCAGCGAAGATCACGACTCCATCACCGATGGCACGCACAGGAGTTCCTTCGGCCGCCGCGTAGTCTGTACCCGTGTGATTGCGCCACTCGCCGAAGATCGGATGCTTGCGCGCCCCGAACACGCTGCTGATACGACGAAACGTCAGCGGAGCGCGGAGAAACGCCGCGCGAAGCGACATGCCACTCGCGTCGTAGAATTGGCCGGTGCTCGAGCCCGGCGTATCGAAGTGAATCGCCTCCAGCGGGTTGTGAGCGTTGGAAAGCGCGAGCCGCGCGCCGAGGATCTTGTTGACTATGATCGCGCCGTTGGGCTTCTGGAGTCGCTCGACCAGGAGATGGAACTTGTCACCTTGATGGAGATCGCGGCTCATGTCGACCTTGTACTCGAAGATATCGGCGAGAGACCAGGCGAGCTGATGACGCGCTGACGGCGGAAGTACGCCCACGCCGCTCTCGTTTAGGGCGTTGTAGAGACTGGAATGAATGACACCGGCGATGGCGAGCGTGTCGACGAGCTCGGTGTTGGAGGCTTGAATGACGACAGGCTGGAAGAGGAAGTCCGCTGGTTCGAGTCCCGGCCGCGAGACAACGACCGGATCCATTGCAAAAACCTGCTTCTTCTCGAGGGCCGGCGTAAACCAAATGGCGACCGCTGCCAGGGTCGCCACGATTGCATAACTGACAGGTCTTACAGTATCCCGCTTCAATCCATCTGTCTCCGAATGAATGTCGGGATCTCCATGTCACTCAGATCCTGCTCAGGAGACGACCGATCCCGCTCTGGAGTCACGGCTGGATTGCTGGTCGGAGTACTTCGTTTTGGAAGCTCGAGCGGGGTTCTCGTCGCACCGTTTCCTCGCGGTGGACGGAGCGGAATGACTGGGGCGCCTCTGACGATCGGAGACGGAGTTGCGATTACGCTGGCTGGCTGAGTCGTCGCCGGTTGCGGCCGATCTCGATCGAACCCGGTCGCGATGACCGTCACCCGAATCTCGCCCTGCATCGCCGGCTCGTGCACGGCGCCGAAGATGATCTCCGCGTCTTCTCCAACCGCGTCGTGGATGATCTCGTTGATCTGATGCACTTCGCCGAGGGTGAGGTCAGCGCCGCCGGTAATGTTGACGAGAACGCCGGTAGCCCCGGAAACCGACACGTTGTCAAGAAGCGGACTGGCAATGGCCTGCTGTGCAGCTTCGATCGCGCGATTCTCGCCGCGCCCGATTCCAGTGCCCATGAGTGCCGAGCCGCCTTCCTGCATCACGGTACGCACGTCAGCGAAATCGACATTGACCAGGCCCGTCACGCTGATCAATGAGCTGATGCCCTGCGTGGCATGTAGAAGAACTTCGTCTGCCTTCTTCAATGCGTCCTGAAACGGAATGCCTTTGCCGACCACCGCAAGCAGCCGCTCGTTGGGCACCACGATCATCGTATCGACGTTCTTGCGCATCTCGGCGATGCCGAGCTCGGCCTGACGCATGCGCTTGCGACCTTCGAAGAGGAACGGCTTGGTGACGATCCCGACTGTGAGCGCGCCTGCTTCGCGAGCCAGCTCGCAAAGGACGGGAGCCGCTCCAGTGCCGGTGCCGCCACCCATGCCACAGGTTACGAACACGAGGTCGGCATTGTGCATGGCCCGCGAAACTTCTTCCCTGTTCTCGTCGATGGCCTGCTTCCCGATCTCAGGCCGCGCACCAGCTCCCAGACCCCGAGTTAGCTTCTTACCTATCTGGATTTTTACGTCAGACTTCGAGTTCAGAAGAGCCTGAGCATCCGTATTGACCGAGATAAACTCGACGCCTTCGAGGTGCTCTTCGATCATTCGATTGACGGCGTTTCCGCCACCCCCACCTACGCCCACGACCTTCATGCGCGCTGCTTGCGAGGTGCTCTCCTCGAATTCGAATATCATCAGGTGGGGAACTCCGGCACTTCGTGATTTGTGGAAAAAAATCTCGGGCTAGTATAAGACCGTTAGTCGATTAGTACCATAGGCAAAGACGAACGGAGGTCAAAAAAAGTACAACGCGTGTCAACCGAGTTATCCACATACGCTTTTGGCCCCTCAGTTTTATGATTCTCTCATAGTGCGCCGCGTGCTTGCCGCGCTTCGAGTGGCATCTCTGCTGGTGGTCGGCGAGGGTGTCCTCTTCAGCCGCACACTCGCTCTGGCGGAGCCCCTAACTACGCTCCCTCGCTCTGCTCGGTCGCGGGTCTCCTTGGTCGCTCGCTTGACGCGGCTTACGAGGACACCCTCGCCTCCCTGCGCAGATTTCGTAACAGCGCTCGCCGCCAGTCAAATCCTAGGCGCCCGACCAACGCGCCTGATACCTCGCTTTACATCGCTCAACGCGGAGCGTCGCGCGCTTCGCGCGCGTGCACGTGTTCGTA
>DASWCI010000289.1:0-2122 GCA_036390195.1 Gemmatimonadaceae bacterium | reverse complement strand
CCAACTAAATGCCCGGCACTGTAAACGCTATAATCCCTCTCAGTCTCCTCGAAGCAGTGCGCTCGGTCGACATTCCCGAAGGCGGCGACGAGGAGGTCGAATATGTGCAGGAGCATCGCAACAAGCGACTCGGCTTGAGTGACACGGTCATTGCGCAAATCCGCCGCTACAAGGACGCTCTAAAGCGTAATCAACAGATCCCCCTCCACGAAGCCAGCGGGATCGCGCGGCTCATCGGACGCCGACCCGACGCCGAAGGGATTTTCACGCGCGCCGGCATCATCGTGGCAAATCGTATGTACCAGATGATCTCTTCCACCACGCGCCAGATCATTCACCTGCTGCCCGGATTTCTGGCGCGTCCGCTCGCCTTTCGCCAGGTGAAAAGAGCTGGCGAAAAATATCTGGGAGCAAAAGTGCGCCGGGTTGGAGCGTCGATCGTGCTCGGAGTCACCGAGTCTGTAACTTACGGAACCGCTCCAAAGGCAATCGGCTGCCTTTATTACGAATCGGCGCTGCGCGAAATGCTGAGGTTGCTCGTAAGCAGCGGCGGCATGATTGACCACGTCCACTGCCGGGAGCGCGGCGAAGATACATGTGAGTGGCGTGCTGAATGGCGCGCGGTAAGAACCTCTCAGTAGCGCTACCCCATGCTGCGGCCTGAATCGCTTCCCGAGCTCCAGTCAGCGCTCGCTCGAGCGGGGCTCGACGGCTGGCTCATTTACGATTTTCATGGTTTGAATCCCATCGCAGTGGGGATGCTGCAACTTCCCGGAATGACCACCCGAAGGTTTTTTGTTTTCATCCCGCGCAAAGGAACACCAGTGGCTATCACGCACGCGATCGAGCAGGGTCCGTGGACTGAGTGGCCAGCGAAGTGGCGGAGGGAGAAGTACAGCAGCTGGCAAACGCTCGAATCCATGGTCAGCGAACTGGTGAAAGGGAAGCGGGTCGCAATGGAGTATTCGCCTGGCGACGCCGTTCCCTACCTGGACCGCGTGCCGGCGGGTGTCATCGAGATGGTGCGAAACGCCGGCGCCACTGTCGTTTCGTCGGCCGATCTCGTCTCGAGTTTTTATGCGGTATGGAGCGATGAGCAGCGCGCGTCCCATGAGCGCGCCGCGCGCGCGGTCGCGACAATCGGGCAGGAAGCGATTCGGCTCGCGGGAAGTCGTGCTGACAGTGCGTCTCCACTCACCGAGTATGCACTCCAGACCTGGATCAAGGAGCGATTCGCGGCCGGTGGCCTCGAGACTGATCACGGCCCGATAGTGGCGATAGGTCCGAACGCTTCAAATCCTCATTACGAACCGACCGCCGAGAAATCCGCGACGATCAAGCGCGGCGATATCCTCCTCGTGGATCTCTGGGCGCGCGAGAAGAACGGAGTCTTCGCCGACCAGACATGGATGGGATCTCTCGGTACTCCAAGCGATCGAGACAAAACGATTTGGCTTGCAGTACGCGATGCGCGCGACGCGGCTATCTCGCTGCTCGAAAAAAGGGTCGGCGGGCATAAATCCGTACGCGGTGGCGAGGTCGACGATGCCGCTCGCGAAGTAATCACCAAGCGCGGATATGGCGAGTTCTTCATCCACCGCACCGGCCACTCAATCGATCCGCGCGATCTCCACGGCTCCGGACCACACATCGACAACCTCGAGACGCGCGAGGAGCGCGCGCTCATTCCCGGCGTGGGTTTTTCGATCGAGCCCGGCATCTATCTCGCCGGTGACGTGGGAATCCGGAGTGAGGTCAACGGTTTCATCGGGGCGGACGGAGTTCTCATCACTCCGTCCGACTATCAGAAGGATTTGCTGGTTGTCTAACGCCCGGCGAGTTGCGACTGGCCGATGAATTCCCAGACCGCTTGATCTTCCAGTCCGAGCCGCCATAACGCAAACGTAGATACGCCGAGCTGTCTGGCGGCACGCACCAACGTCTCGAGCAGGACGCGGTCGCTCACCCACAACTCCCATCCTTCCGGCGACATTGCGTGCAGCGTTGCTGATGCGTGGTCACGAGTGAGCGGTGTGTTGGTCATCGTGGTGAGGCGACGTGCATCGTCATAGCTGATGACTTCGGTTTCCGCGCTCTTTCGCCAGCGATAACCATAGAGAGG
>DASWCI010000288.1:0-3213 GCA_036390195.1 Gemmatimonadaceae bacterium | reverse complement strand
AACGCTGAACACAACCTCGTTCCCCGAACCCCCTCCAGTTGCGGCAACGGTGTATGGTGTTCCGCCAATCCCGGGGTTCGGCGCCACCGAAGTGAAGCTGATCGTTTGCGGTTGGTCAGGCGTTAGATCGACGCCGGTGGGCCCAGACGTTTGACCCCATCCGTTGTCTCCCCAGCACACGACAGTGCCGTCGATTCGCAGTGCGCACGTGTGATTCGCACCTGCACTAATCGTTGCGACCGAGGTGAGATCGCTCGGCACTGTCGATTGACCAGAGCTATTGCTGCCCCAGCACACAACGGTATGATCCGTTCTCAGCGCGCACGCATGATAAAAACCGGCGCTGATTTGCGTAACAGAAGCGAGGTCGGGCGGAACGTTCGCCTGACCAAACTCGTTGTAACCCCAACACTGCACCGTGCCGTCTGTCTTGAGCACGCACGTGTAGCGGTCACCGATGCTAACCTGGCTGGCCGGTGGCAGGTCGCTAGGTACGTTTAACTCTCCATACGCGTTATAGCCCCAGCAGACTACTGTGGCGTCGGTCCTCAGCGCGCACGTATGGAATATCCCCGTGGCAATGCGCGAAACCGAAGTGAGACCCGGAGGCACTACGGTTTGCAAACCCGGACTGCCCCAGCAGGTGACGGTTCCGTCGATCCTGAGCGCGCAAGTATTATAGAAGGCCGCGCTTATTTGCCTGACGGAGCCGAGGCCAGTCGGAATGGTTGTCTGACCAAATGCGTTGTAGCCCCAGCACGTGGCGGTACCGCCAGTCGCCAGGGCACACGTGTGGTAGTTGCCGGTACTGAGCTCCGAGACCGTTCCAAGATCGGTCGGAACCGTCGTCTGTCCATATTCGTTGTAGCCCCAGCAATGAACGATCGCGTCGTTGCTCAGCGCGCAGGTGTGCAACCCTCCCGCGCTGACCTGCGGCGTGATTCCAGGAACCGCGGCTGCAAACGATGGCGCGTCCGGTCGAGCAGGTCGCTGCGACGGCGCAGTGATGTCGTCCCGGCATGCGAAGAAGACAATGGCCAGCGGCACGAGACGCCAGGCGCGCGATAAGAATTTCAGAACCCCACCTCCGGTCGAAGCAGTGGGCGGGGGTGCAGCATGGGTGCCGGTTTCGATTACACTTGTATCAACCGAAGGCCGGAAATCGGCTCGGACCTAATCCGTTGCGAACACGCAACTTAACTGAGCCGCATTCCCGGGATGCGGATGGAGTGCCGTGGCACACAGAAGTAAACTGTTGAAGTGCCGCGACACGATTGTGCCCTGCACGCGTAGATGAGCTTGGGTCTGACGAAGGCCGCATTCTCCGTCGCGCTGGGAGGGCTCACTAAGCTCGCGGGTGAGCCTTCTGGTAGACCTGTTTGAGCCGCTCGACGCTGGTGTGGGTGTAGATCTGCGTCGTCGAGATCGACGCGTGGCCGAGCAGCTCCTGGACCGCGCGAAGATCCGCGCCGGCATCGAGCAGGTGCGTGGCAAAGGTGTGTCGCAATGAGTGCGTCGAAAGGCCAGAGCTCTCGTCGATCTTGTCCAGAAATCCTTTTACGGCGTTCTGGATCGCGCGCACTGAAATTCTCTTGCCGCGGCTGCTGAGAAAAAACGCCGTCCGATCGCCCGCCTGTCCGACCGCGCGCAATAGCTCGTCGCGCTTCGACTCGTAGTTTCTCAGCGCACGCTGGGCGTGGTCGCCGACGGGGATAATCCGCTCCTTTCGTCCCTTACCGCGCACCTTCACCTGCTGCGAGGGCAGATCAATGTCCACTCGATTGATGCCGAGAAGCTAGGACAGTCGCATACCCGTCGAATAGAATAACTCGAGAATGGCACAGTTCCTCACATCCGGGAACTTTCCCTCCTGCGCCTTCAACTCGGCCGACTGAAACAGCAGCTCGATTTGCGCGCGGTCGAGATAACCCGGTAGATACTTTTCCTGCTTCGGCGTGTTGACGCTGCGCGCGGGATTGGCTTCGACGAGCTCGTTGCGATGCAGTTACTTGTAGAAGCTCCGTACCGCCGAAAGACTGCGCGCGATCGATCGTTTGTTGAGCTTTCTGCGCGTGAGGTGCGCCAGAAATCCCCTGATGGCTAGTCGGTCGAGTCCCTGCCAGGTCCATTCACGCGCGCCGTAATATAAGCCGAGGAATGAAACGAACTCCTCGAGGTCACGCCGGTAGGCAATGACGGTGTTCGGTGAGACGTCGCGCTCTTTGGCCAGATGGGTGAGATAATCTTCGACCGCCGAGGCGGCGAGCTCTGTTTCAGAGGGGGCGTCCGCCAGCTGACGCTTGGTCACGCTGGCGCGGTCAGGCTACCGTGCAGACTGTTCGCCTCGATCCACGCCTGGATGTCACGTAGCGCACGCTCGGCGAACATTTCTCTCTTCTGTTTTTTGTCGCGAACCCGCTCGGGCAATTCATCGAGGAGACCGAAGTTGGCATTCATCGGCTGGAAATGCTTCGGAGCCGCCTCGCTCATGTAGCGGTAAAGTGCGCCGAGCATCGTGGTTGGCGGAGGAATCACCGGCGCCTCACCTGAGAGAATTCGTGAGAGATTGATTCCCGCCAGCAAACCGGTCGCAGAGCTTTCGGTGTAGCCCTCGACGCCAGTGATCTGACCCGCGAAAAGAATGGTCGGATCATCACGCGTCGAGAGATGGCCAGTTAGAGCTGCGGGTGAATTCAGGTAAGAATTTCGGTGGATCGAGCCATAGCGGAGGAACTCCGCCTGCTCGAGCCCGGGAATCATTCTCAGTACCCGCTGCTGCTCGGGAATGCGCAGGCGCGTCTGGAATCCAACCAGATTCCACATTTGGCCGGCGCGGTCCTCCTGCCGCAGTTGCACGACCGCATACGCTTCGCGGCCAGAGCGCGGATCGCGCAGACCGACTGGTTTGAGCGGGCCGAAGCGGAGCGTGTCGCGCCCTCGTTTCGCCATTACTTCAACGGGCATGCAAGCTTCGAAGTATGGCACTTCATCGAACTCGTGGCCGTGATATTGGTCGGCGGAGATTAACGCGTCGAGAAACGCATCGTATTGCTCGCGCGACATCGGACAATTGAGGTAGGCGCCCTCGTCGTCAGCGCCGTCCATGGTTTCTTTGCCGTACCGCGAGCCGCGATAGACTACCGAGTCGTCGATCGAATCGCGCGCGATGATCGGCGCGATCGCGTCATAAAATGACAGCGCGCCAGTCCCAAG
>DASWCI010000287.1:0-6322 GCA_036390195.1 Gemmatimonadaceae bacterium | reverse complement strand
CGATTCCTTCACGTTCAGCTCGTAGAGCGCATCATCGGCCCAGGGACGTCCGGCACAGGCGGAACCCTCGGCTCCAAATACCTTCAGACGACGATCTCTCAGCGTTTTTTCCCCAAGCTGTGGGACGTGCGAAGCAAATTCTTCAGCGGCTAGCGCGCGTAGCCGCCTCCCTCGACCTCTTCGCGTCCCTTAAATTCCAGCCATGCCCACTGACCCGATTTATCTCGACCACGCCGCCACGACCCCGGTGCGTGAAGAGGTGTTCGAGGCGATGAAGCCTTTTTACGGCCCTCGCTTTGGCAACCCTTCCAGCACGCATCGGTGGGGACGCGAAGCGCGCGCGGCACTGGACGAGGCCCGGGAGCGAGTGGGCCGATGTCTAGGCGCACGGCCAGACGAGATCTGCTTCACTTCGGGTGGTACCGAGGCTGACAACCTCGCGATACTGGGTGCCTGGCGGGCCCTCAAGGCAAAGGGGCGCAGAGCGGTAGTTACGACTCCGATCGAGCACAAGGCGATTCTTGGTGCCGTACATCAGGCGGGACGCGAAGGAGCCTCGGAGCGTTTTCTGGGAATGACCGCCGATGGCGTAATCGATTCGGCGTCGTTCGACGAACTTGTCGACGACGAGGTTGCGGTCTGCTCGATGATGTGGGTCAACAATGAAATCGGAACCATTCAGCCGGTGCCCGAGCTTGCCGCAAAGGCAAAGGCGCGCGGCGCGTTCGTTCACACAGATGCAGTGCAGGCATTCGGCAAGATCCCTATCGACGCACAAAAACAGCAGTTCGACTTTCTCACCATCTCGGGCCACAAGTTTGGTGCTCCGAAGGGGATTGGTGCGCTATTCATCCGGCGCGGTACACACATCGAGCCGCTAATGCATGGCGGAACTCAGGATCGCGGCCGCAGACCAGGAACCGAAAACGTTGCGGCTGCAGTGGGTCTGGCGCGCGCCGCCGAACTGACGCTCGCAGAGTGCGAGGCGCATTGCGCACGCATCCGAAAGCTGCGTGACAAGCTCGAGGCAGGAATTCTGGCGAAGGTTCCCGACGCTGTAATCCATGGTCGCGGCGCCGAGCGCGCGCCTCACATCGTGAACGTATCTGTTCCAGGGACGGACAGTGAGTCGCTGCTGATGGCCCTCGATCTTCGCGGCATCGCTGCGTCGGGCGGCTCGGCCTGCCAGAGCGGGAGCGTCACGCCGTCACACGTGCTGTCAGCATTAGGCATTCGTCCAGATCTCGCCAGCGCGGCAATTCGTATGAGCCTCGGGGTTCTGACGACGGATCATTGCATCGACCGCGTCATCGAAGTCTTCCCTGCTCTCGTCGCCAAGGCGAGACAGCTTACAGTCGCAGAATAATGGTGTCGCGAGAGCGAGTGCTGGTCGCTATGTCCGGCGGCGTTGATTCGTCGGTCGCTGCCGCGCTACTGGTAGAGCAGGGCTACGATGTCGTTGGCGCTACCATGAAGCTTTTCTGTCACGGCGAGGATGTCCCGGACCGGCCCTGCTGCTCGCTGGACTCGGTAAATGACGCTCGTCGGGTCTGCGAGCAGCTCGGGATCCCGCACTACGTGCTGAATCTCGAGAGCAGATTCGGACACGATGTGATCGACAACTTCGTCCGCGAATATGCGCGTGGTCGCACGCCAATTCCGTGCGTGCGCTGCAACACCTTTACGAAGTTTCGTGATTTCCTGAAAAAGGCGGACGCTATCGACGCGCAGTGGATTGCAACAGGTCATTATGCGCGAGTCTTAGATGGCGAGCTGCGTCGGGGCATCGACGAGAACAAGGACCAGACTTACTTCCTCTGGGGGATCGACCGCGCCGTTCTATCGCGGATGATTCTGCCAGTCGGCGGGCTCGACAAGGCGCAGACGCGAGCACGAGCGCACGCGATGGGTCTCGAGGTGATCGCCGAGAAGCCAGAAAGTCAGGAGATTTGCTTCGTGCCGGACGGTGACTACGCGCGTATCCTCGAGCAGCGGCTGCCCCACGATGCGCCGGCTCTGGCGCATGGCCCTATCATCACCTCGGGCGGAGCAATCGTCGGCGAGCACAACGGGTTCGCCCGCTACACTATCGGCCAGCGCCGCGGAATACCCGGAGGCTTTGCGTCTCCGATGTATGTGATCGCGATTCGTCCGGAACAGCGAGCTGTCGTCATCGGGACGCGGGACGAGCTGCTCGGAAATGGGATCGTAGCGCGTGAAGTCAATTGGTTGACTGACGCGCCGGAAGTCGGGAATCACGTTAGCGTTCGCGTCCGTCACCGGTCACCGCTCGCACATGCGGAGATTGTTCGCCTCGAGGGTGACGAGATCGAGATCGCACTCGATGAGCCAGTCTCGGCAATCACGCCCGGCCAGTCCGTCGTATTTTACGACCGGGATCGAGTGCTGGGCGGAGCGTTCATAGAAGCAGCAAGACGGCAGCGGACGCAACTTCCAGTTCTGGCGGCGTAAAATCGGCGGACCTCCGCCGAGCAAACCCTTTCGAAAAGAGGAGCCGGCGAGATGCACCGAAAAGATTCTCAACAGCAGCGTGTGCGCGCTTTTGCGCTGATTGCATCTGTTGTCGCCGGCGCTGCGTGCGCGCGGACGGTCGCACCCCCTCCGACCCCGCAACCGGTGGTCCGTCCGCCGCAACTGGTCCCGTCGCCGGCGTCGCTCGTCACAGCGTCGGGAGCGGCGTTCAACATCACGCGGGGTACCGGTATTTCCGTAGACACAACGAACGCCGAGGTGCGTGCGATCGGAGAGATGCTGGCCGCACTGATCCGTCGACCAACTGGTTTCCCGGTCGCGGTAACTTCCCCAGGCACGACATCCGGTGGTGCGATTACCCTGCGACTTGCGCCGGAACGCGGCTCACTCGGCGGCGAGGGCTACGAGCTTAGCGTGACGAGCGACTCGGTGCGCCTCATCGCGCCCAGTCCGGCCGGGTTGTTTCGCGGAATACAGACCGTGAGACAACTTCTTCCCGTCGACATCGAGTCGGAGATGGGAGTAGAGCGCAGCTCCTGGACGATTCCCGCCCTCACGATTGTCGATCAGCCGAGGTTTGCCTGGCGTGGTGCCATGCTGGACGTGGCCCGCCATTTCTTTACCGTTAGAGAAATCCAGCAGTACATCGACGTTCTTGCGCTGTACAAGCTGAATGTGTTGCACCTCCATCTCGCCGACGATCAAGGATGGCGGATCGTGATCAACTCGCGTCCGAAATTGACCGCGATCGGCTCGTTGACGCAGGTTGGAGGCGGACCCGGCGGATTTTATACGCAGCAGGATTATCAGGACATCGTGCGTTACGCGCGGGCGCGCTACATCACGATCGTCCCGGAAATCGACATGCCAGGTCACATCAACGCTGGGCTCGCTGCTTATCCGGAGCTGGCGTGCAGCACGCGTCCACCCGGGCTTTACAGCGGGACGGACGTTGGTTGGAGCACGCTGTGCGTCGACAAAGAAGCTACCTACGCCTTCGTCGACGACGTCGTTCGTGAGATCAGCGCCATCACGCCCGGTCCCTACTTCCATATCGGTGGCGATGAAGTTCAGACGCTCACTCCCGAGCAGTACGTGCGCTTCGTCGAGCGGGTGCAGGGCATTGTCAATAAATACGGGAAGAAGATGATCGGGTGGGAAGAGATCACGAAGGCGCGGCTCAACCCGACTACCGTCGCGCAGCAGTGGAAGAGCGACTCTGCGACGGCAGCGTTACAATACGGTTCGAAGCTCGTTCTATCCCCTGCACCGAAGGCCTATCTGGACATGAAGTACACGCCTTCAACCAAGCTGGGGCTCAACTGGGCCGGATATGTGGAAGTGCGTGACTCCTACGACTGGGATCCCGCGACTTACATGAAGGGAGTCACTGAACGCGACATCGTGGGCGTCGAGGCGCCAACGTGGAGCGAGACGTTGCGCAATATCACCGCAGTGGAATACCTGGCGATCCCGCGGCTTCCCGCTATCGCCGAAGTGGGATGGACTCCACAGGCAGCACGCGATTGGGAAAACTTCCGCTCGAGATTGGCCACGCACGAGCCACGCTGGCAGTACCTCGGCCTCAATTATTATCGCTCGCCTCAGGTGCCATGGTGACGCGACTCGCTGTTATCGCGTTCGGAGTCGTCGTCTTCGCCGCAGGCGCGCGAGCGCAAGAGCCCGGGCCGTTTCCCGCGCCCAAGACTGAGCCGCCAATCGTCACACCTGGGAAGACCAATTCGGACCCCCCCTCAGACGCGATTGTGTTGTTCAACGGAAAAGACCTTTCCCGCTGGGTCGCACAGGATGGAGCGGCAGCGAAGTGGAACGTGAGAGATAGCTATGTCGAAGTCGCTCCTGGAAGTGGTGACATCTCCACGAGCGAAAAATTCGGTGACGTTCAACTGCACATCGAGTGGGCGACGCCATCTGTCGTGAAGGGCGAGGGACAGGAGCGAGGCAACAGCGGCGTCTTTCTCATGGGCCGTTACGAAGTGCAGGTGCTCGATTCATACGACAACAAGACGTACTACCACGGACAGGCCGGCTCCGTTTACAAGCAGCATGCGCCACTCGTGAATGCGTCGCGAAAGCCCGGTGAGTGGCAGACGTACGACATTGTCTTTCACGCGCCGAGGTTCGATGAGCAGGGAAAGGTCATTGATCGTGCGCGCGTCACGGTGCTGCACAACGGAGTACTGATTCAGAACAACGTCGAGATCTACGGGATCACCTACAACGACAGGCCGGCGCTGTACATCGCGCATCCGGCCGAGGAGTCGCTGCGCCTGCAGGATCACGGAAACCCGGTGCGGTATCGAAATATTTGGATTAGACGGCTGTAGCTTCTCTGGTTCAAACGCGTGATCAGCCGTTCGACTCATTTCGGTTTACCAACGGAGGCAATATGTGGAAGATGAGCTCGCTGATCGTCGCTGGATGTTTCGGGCTGGTTGGGCTCCTTGCCGCTCAGAGCGCACCGAGGTCCGCTGATCTCAGAGGTACCTGGGAGCTGGTCTCGATCAGGGATTTGAAGACCGGGACTGTGACGCCCGCCCCCCGCACAGAGTGGATGCAATTCACCAGAACTCACTTCTCGGTAACGGCGATGTCTCCGGGACGAAGAACCGTTACGCCGGCTCAGTACGACAGCCTTTCGTCGGAAGAGAGAATCAAAGTCGATTACTCCAGAGTATTTGATGACAAGGGCAATCAGGTATTCGCGGCACGGGCTGGAACGTGGAGACTCGTTGGAAGTCAACTGCATCAGACTGCTTCGATGGCGATTTTCGCCCCGATAATCGGCATTGATCGTTCGCTCAAGATCACCAGACTCGGCAAGACAAGCCTCATGGTGCAAGCGCCCAGTTTTACATCGCCGAGCCTTACAACCGAGATGACTTATCGACGAATCGATTAGGCGGCCGTCAACGCCGACTCAGACGCCGTGGCGTGCGGCTCGGCGGCTGGCACCCGAGTCGACACCCAGAAAATCACCAGACACACGGCCGCGAGCAAAGCAGCTGTGAGGAAAGCTGCTCCAGGCAGATGAACGCTCGATGTGGGCGAAGTGAATCGCGCGAAGATGTGCGTCATCAGCGGCGGCCCGATGATCGCGCTCAGCGAGAAGAGACTCGCGACCGCGCCCTGCAGCTCTCCCTGCGCGTTGTGCTCGATCCGGTGTGACATCAGCGCGTTAATCGTGGGCATCACGATCGCGCCGAAGAACCACCCTGCGAGCGCGGCGAACATCATCCATCCTGCGGTCGCCAATCCAAAGCCGGCATAAGCGGCGATTCCACCCAGTATCCCGACGACCGCCGCTTTTCGCTCGCCGAGGCGTGGAACGATATAGCGCATCATGGTCGCCTGACTCGTGGCGATCACGACTCCCGCGGTAGCGAGCGACGCGCCGATCATCGCCTCCGACCAGCCGAATCTGAACTTGGTGTAGAATGCCCAGGTCGTCGGCATCACCTGGTTGGCGAGCGCCCACAGAAACAGGGCGGCAAGCAGCCCAAGCACCACTGGATGCTTGCGCATCTGGGTGAGGGTGCCGAGCGGATTCGCTCGTCTCCATTCGAACGCGCGGCGGCGGTCTGGAGGAAGCGACTCGGGTAGCACGAAATACCCGTAGCAAAAATTGATGAGACCGAGTGCGGCCGCGACGAAAAAAGGAGTGCGCGGTCCGAAGCTTCCCAGCAAGCCGCCAATTGCGGGTCCGATGATGAAGCCGATACCGAACGACGCGCTGATGATGCCGAAGCTCTGAGCGCGTTTTTCGGGGGGAGTGACATCGGCGACGTACGCATAGGCCGGCGTAAAC
>DASWCI010000286.1:0-2221 GCA_036390195.1 Gemmatimonadaceae bacterium | reverse complement strand
GATACCGTCAAGCAGAATCCGCCCACCCGTAGGTTCATAGAATCGTGGAATCAGATCTACGAGCGTGCTTTTCCCAGAGCCGCTTGGTCCGACGAGCGCGATAACCTCGCCTTTTCGCGCCGTGAGATTGATGTCGATGAGAACTGGCGCGTCACCATAGGAAAAGGTGACGTGCTCGAAGCGCAGGTCACGTTCGAAAGCAGGCTTGTCTCGTGTGCCGCTGTCGCGCTGGAACTCTGCTGGCGAATCGAGGATCTCGAACAATCTCTCAGCGGATGCGAGGGATGACTGCGCGGTGGCGCGCATCTGCGAGAGCTGCTTCAATGGCTGAAGAAGTCTCAGCACCAGAGTGAGAAATGCGAGCAGAGTCGCGCCCGTCATCGCCCCGCTGCTCAGCACCTGCAACGCGCCGATCCACAGCACCAGCACCGCGATCATGGTACCGATGATCTCCGTCACCGGCGGCGCCACCAGTGCCAGGCGTGTGAGCTTGAGACTGCTGCGCGCGTATTTGTTGCTGCCGTCGGCGAATCTCGACTCCTCGTAGCCCTCGGTGCCGGACGCTTTCACGAGGCGGATACCGCTGATCGTCTCCTGCAGCACGCTCGTCATCTCGCCATGCACGTTGCCGCGCCTCAGATTCCCGCGACGAAGTCTCTTGAGCATCGGCTGCAGTGAGAAGCCGAGGAGTGGCAGAATTATCATCGCAATCAGTGACAGCTTCCACGAGATGCTGAAGAGGATCGCGATGTAGACGATGACGAGCGAGGCGCTCTGCAGCGACTGCGTGACGATCTGTGTCAGAATGAGCCGCGTCTCGAAGGTGTCGTTGATCACCCGCGACAGGATCTGACCCGCCTTCATCTGCGTGAAATAGCCGAGCGGCAGATGCGCGAGATGACGGTAAACCGAATTGCGCAGGTCGCGCGTCACGTATTCCTGCAGCGTTGCGCCGAACTGCCCCGCGACCCAGACCAACAGGTTCTTCAGCAGAACTGCCGCCAGCACGACGAGAATCACGTTGCGCAGCGAGTGCATCTCGTCGCCGGGAATGATCTTGCTGCCCACGGTGGCGTTGAGGAGCTTTGCTATCCAGCCGGATTTCATGGTCGTGGACGGCTGGTGGAACAAGATGTTGAGAAATGGAATCAGGAGTGCGATCGCAAACCCGTCGAGCAGCGCCGCCAACAGGTTGGCGACGATGGTGATCGCCATTCGCCAGGCGTGCGGCCGCAAATAGGGCAGCAGCCGCTTGTAGGCGGAAGTCCTCGCCGGAGATCCGGTCGCCGTCATCGCTTCCATTAAATGGCCAGCTCCAAGCGCAATGCGCGCAAGCGAGTTACCGCCGCGGAGTGAGCAGCGCCAGCGGGAGAATCACTTCCTCGGGCGTGACGCCGCCGTGCAGGAACGATCCGCGGTAACGGCTCTGATACTCGCGCAGCTTGGTGGGATAGACGAAGAAGCAGTCGTTCGTGGCCAGCAGAGTGTTCCCACCCGCGCCACGCCGCGGCAGTCGCAGCATGTCCTCACTGGAGAACAGCAGCGCCTGATCCGGACGCTCGGCCCGCAGATCTTCACCGAATTTGTAACGCAGATTCGCCGACGCGTCGCGCTTGGCGTATACCGTCGCCGGCGTGTTGCAATGAATGGAGCCGTGATCCGTCGTCAGTAGTACCGAGATCTTCCGCCGCGACGCTTCCTTCAGAATGCTGAACAATGCCGACCGCTGGAACCATTGGCGCGTGATTTGTCGCAACGCAATTTCATCGCGCGCAACCTCGTAAAGGATCTGCGATTCGCTGCGACCATGGGTCAACAAGTCGACGAAGTTGAAGACGAAAGCGCTCACTCCCTCGGGACCGATCGCAGTTCCCAGATGTCTCTCCAGCTCGTCGGAGTTCCCGGAGGTAGAAATCTTCTGATAGCGAACCGGGGTCTTGCCGCAGAGCTCCTCGAGATGCGTCTCCAGCAGCTCGCGCTCGTGAGCGTTTAACGACTCATCCTCGCGATCAGCGTTCCCCCACCAATCAGGAAGTCGCGCCGCGATCTCGCCGGGAAAAAGTCCGCTGAACAGCGCGTTTCGTGAATACGGAGTTGCCGTCGGCAGCACCGCATAATAGTGCGTCGTCTCGACGTCGAAATACGGACCGAGCAGCGGCTCCAGCGCGCGCCACTGATCGAGCCGCAGACAGTCGACGACGATGAAGACCGCCGCCTTGTC
>DASWCI010000285.1:0-2382 GCA_036390195.1 Gemmatimonadaceae bacterium | reverse complement strand
TGAGCGGCAACAACCCGGCTGACAGTCTAGACAAAGGACTGGAAAGAGTGAACAACCTGATATCAGTGGGAGTGGACAACCAGACCAGCATCGTCACACTGAGCGTAGACGCTCGCTACCCCGTACTCGCGGCTGCAGTCGCGAACCGCCTGATTGACTACCTCAACGACTTCAACACAAGGAGGCGGCAGTCGCAGGCGCGCGAGCGACGGAAGTTCATCGAGCGCCGGATTGAGGACGGGCAGCGCGAACTGCGAAGCGCCGAAGAGGATCTACGGACGTTTTACGAGCGAAACCGTTCATGGCAGCAGTCGCCGCAGTTGGGGTTCGAAGAAGGACGCTTACGGAGACAAGTCGACTTAAGACAGCAGGTCTTCCTCACGTTGAGCCGCGAGTATGAGACGGCACGGATCGAGGAGGTGAACGATACCCCGGTTATCACCGTGATCGACGCAGCGGTCCCGCCTCCAGAGCGGTCGAAGCCAAGACGGAAGGTCATCGTACTGCTCGCGCTTTGCTTGGGTGGGATCCTCGGCGTGTCTTGGGCCCTAGGCGCCGAATACATCGATCGGCTACGCCACGAGGAGGAGACCGAGTACGCGAAGCTTACTGCCACACTTCAGCAAGCGCGGCAGGATGTGTTCCATGGCTTTGGAACGCGCCCTGGACGGCGCGACCGCTCTGCTGGACGAAGTGGAGAGGACGAGCTGTGAAGGACAGGCAGATCGCGAGCAACGCCGTCGCCACCGTCGTCCAGCTTGTCGTTTCGGCCGCTGTTCTCTTCTTTCTTTACCGTTTTCTGCTGAGGGTCATCGGTGTCGAGGCGGTCGGCGTGTGGTCGCTAGTGCTGGCCATCACGTCGCTAGGACGGGTAGTCGATCCGGGAATCGTGGGGGGCACCACACGATTCGTGGCGCGGGCGCGAGCGCGAGGCCCTGCGGAAAGTGCTGTGGACTACACGCAGACCGCTGCCCTTTCTGCGGGAGCCGTTTACCTTGCACTCGCGCTGCTCCTATATCCAATCCTGAGCCGCCTCCTCGAGATCGTAGTGCCGACAGGGCGAGTGGGCGACGCCCATTTGCTCCTTCCCTACGCCCTCCTGTCCTTCTGGTTGACGAACGTCGCCGCGGTGTTCCAGGGAGGGATCGACGGGACGCAAAGAGTAGACCTGAAGAGCATCCTGCTCATCGGTGTCGCGCTCGTGTATTTCGCTTCGGCGTTGTTGCTAGTCTCCCGAGTGGGGCTCATCGGTCTTGGCTACGCTCAAGTAGTGCAAGCCGTGGCGTTGCTCGTCGGCTCGTGGCTCCTCTTGCGACGGTGTCTTCCGGGACTGCCACCAATCCCGGTCCGCTGGCGGGCTTCGCTTTTTCGAGAAATCGTCGCATTTGGCTCGCAGTTACAGCTCATCAGCCTCACGCTCATGTTGTGGGATCCGACGACGAAGGCGCTCCTGTCACGGTTTGGTGGACTGGCCCACGTCGGCTATTACGACATGGCAGGTCGGCTGGTGCAACAGGTTCGAGCGCTATTGGTCAACGCAAACCAAGTCCTCGTGCCGACCATAGCGGACCTGCACGAGCGAGCCACTGAGAAGGTGGAGAGCCTCTTTCGACAGTCGCAAAGGGTCATGGCGTACCTTTCACTGCCCCTCCTCAGTGCCCTCCTCGCTTTGATGCCGCTGGTGTCAGAGTGGTGGATCGGACATTACGAAGGCACCTTCGTGCTGTACGCAACCCTCCTCGCCATCGGGTGGTTCATCAACATACTGTCGGTCCCTGCCTACTTTGTTGGTGTCGGAACAGGTCGTCTACGCTGGAACGTCATGGGGCACGTCTTAATTGCGATCGTGAACCTTCTGCTCGGCGGCGCCTTGGGTCACTTGTACGGCGGACTCGGAGTAGTTATCGCTGCCGTGACTGCCTTGGTGGTCGGAAGCACTTTCATTCTCCTCAAATACCATGCCCACCATGGTGGCCACCTGAGCGACTTGTTCCCGCCGGAGAGCACCCCGCTGCTCGGAGGTTCGCTGGCGGCCGTCGCTGCGGGCCTGATGACCTATCACGCGGTGCGGCAGCACACCAACCTGATTCAGACTACGCTCCTGGTCCTAGTCGTGCTCATTGCCCTGCTCGGCTACCAGACCTGGCGTCACCCGCTGCGGCGCAAGGTGATCGCTTGGGCAATACCGCCTTTCACGAGTGCATGACGATCGCTAGAGCCGACGCGCGCCGTCGATTATGAGGACCGTCACGCCTTCGTCGCCCGAGATCGTCGAGCGAACGCCGTCCAGGCGCCAACTGGAAAGCGTCTTCGCTGACTTCCTGGTTTTCGCCATCCCTGCGGTGCAGTTCATGCAGATCCAGGTCATCGGGAGGTTGTTTG
>DASWCI010000284.1:0-4201 GCA_036390195.1 Gemmatimonadaceae bacterium | reverse complement strand
TGAGGCCCGATCGCATTAGGAGCGTAGGTGTGTCCAGTGCACCAGCGGCGAGAACCACCCTTGTCGCGACGATTGTCAGTGGACGTGGCTCGCCGTGTGGATCAGCGTAAAGACCCACGACGCCCGTTACTTTGTCTCCCGTCCGCCGGAGCTTTTGCGCGGTGTACTGGGCAATGACCTGGGCGCCGGATCGAATCGCGTCGAGGAGGTAAGTGGTCGCCGCGCTCTGTTTTCCACCGATCCTGCAACCGAACATACAATTGCCGCACTGCTCGGAATCGCAGCCAAGCGAATTGCGCGCGATCGTGTCCCAGCGATAGCCGAGTGATTTTGCTCCGCGACAGATGGCCGAGTTGTTCTCATTTACCTCGCTTTCGTCGGTCGACGCCCCGATCCGTCCCCACACTGCGTCGAGCGATTCGGTGAACGAATCGCCGGTGAAGAAGCTGCAGCCGGAGAGCTCCGCCCATTCTTCACGTACGTCGTCGGGAGTGCGGAAGCAGGATTGCCAGTTTACCGTTGTCCCGCCGCCAAGTCCGGTACCGGCAAGAATCGAGACGCTCAGATCGCGAGTTCCCGACAACCCAGCTTCACGAAATAGCCTGTGCATTCCGATCAGCTCGTGCTGATCGAAATCACCGGCGCTCAAACCGCTGCCCGCTTCGACCACTATGACGTTCTGGCCATTCGCCGCGAGCTCCGCCGCGACGACGCTTCCGGCAGCGCCCGAACCGACCACGCACACGTCGCACTCGATTTCCGTTTCGGGTCCCGGCTTCGAAAGCGGGATGCGTGGTGCCGATGCTTTCTGATTGATCTGCGGCTCGTAACCGATCGCGCTGAGTAGTGCGTCCGATTCAGGCGTGCCGTTCGACGCGTAGGTGTGAAGCATCACCAAGCTCCGCGCACCCTGAAATGCCGAGCGGAGCTGCGGGACCGCGCTTCGAGACAGGCGCTGCAGCACGTGTTCGCGCACCGCCTGGGGCAGACGCGAGAACCTCGTCGCATTTGCCGATACGGTCGCGATGAAAAGCGGATTCTCCAGCAGTTTCAGAAAAAGTCGGAACGCATCGCGCTTGGCGGGCTCGATTCTCTCGAGCGCTTCGGCCACCAGTGCCGCAACGCCGAGGTCCCTCGCCGACATGCTGAAGAGGGCGGGATCTTCGTCCTTCTCAAACGCGAGCGAGGGGACGAAGGCGTCGCACAGGGCGTCGAGTGCTTCGGTCTCGCGGATACTTAAGTTCATAAAACGCGAGGGTTAGATGGCCTGCGTTCCCGAAGGACATACAATACTGAAGCGGGGAGCGGCCAGCCAACAAACGCGACTTAGCTCGGAGCTTCATAAGCGCGCCCGGAAAAGCTCCAAGCTAAGACGCTGCCTAGCTAACCGCTCCCCGCTTCAGTTCTGTGGATACCCGAGTGGGCCCCGAAACCCGACCCCGAATCTTGCGATGTCAGGCTCCGACGCGAATCTTAGGGTCCACGACGGGAGGCTTTCTGGCCGGCTACGACTTCACTACCAGGGTACGCGGCGCGCTGATCAAGGCGCGCGACGAAGCGCATCGCCGCCACCACGAGTACGTGGCGCCCGAGCACCTGCTGCTCGGCCTCCTGGCCGAAGACGACGCGCTCGTGATGGACGTTCTGGAGAACCTCGGCGCCAACCCGATCGAGATCCAGACCGCCGTCGAGCACATGGTCCAGAATGGTCAGCCGACCGCCAGATCACGGATGCCGGATTTGCCCTACACCACGCGAGCGAGAGTCGTGCTCGATCAAGCGATCGGAGCGGCCCATGAGTTCGGCGACGGCTACGTCGGCACACAGCACTTACTGCTCGGTCTCATTCGCGAGCGACTGGGAATCGCGGCGCAAGCACTGACTTCCGCTGGACTGACGGAGCCAACGCTGCGACGCGAGATAGTGCGACTACTTCAGGGGGAAGGCGTTGCTGCTGCGATAGACATCGACACCAGTGAGAAACGCGAGGAGACGCAGGTGCCGCTCAGCATTGCTGTCGAACTGCGTTACGAGGACGGGACGCTGGCGAAGAGAATTTTTGCATCGCCCGATGATGCGATCGGGTTCCTTCGCGATAGATCCAAGGAATAGTCTTCGGGCGCGGGATCACCCTACCTGTGATTGCGCTAATTCTGGGTGCAGCCCGTAGCCCACCGCCGGTCCGCCGAACGCCCCGAGCCGGTAGTCTTCAGTTGCATTTGACCTATCTCTCCAGCTCCGTCATTCTCTTCACGGCGATCCGGATCGGCATGAAAGTCGCCGCCAGGCAGACCAAAGTCGCGCCGCCAAAGCCGAGCCAGATCGCCGAGGGATCGGGGTCAGTGCGCAAGAGACGAGCACCAAGGTACTGATAGACCGGACGTGCCTCGAGCACGATCACCAGACCGATCAGAACCACCGACGCCATCATCAGCACCAATCCACCGAAGGACGTCGGAATCTGCGCGGCGTTCTCGGTGTTGAATTTCGGAAATAGCGCGCCGAACCCGAGGGCGAGGCCGGCGATCGCGAACGTCATCATCGTGATGGTGAAAATCGAAACCGCCATCATGAATCCGCTCACCTGCAGCAACACGTCGGTCGCGAACACGAGCACGAGCGCGAGGCCAAGCAGCGGAATCGTACCGACCCAGAACTTTGACCAGAGGAGTTGGCGCATCTCGAGCGGGCTGGATCGCAACAGCCAAAGGGTGCGGCCCTCGAGACTGATCCCCGGAAAGATGAAGCGCGCCGCGATAGAGGCGAGTACGAATCCCGCCAGAATCAGGTTCACGAACGGAATTACGTTGGCCAGGAAGAAAGTCACGCCTTCTCCGCGCAGCGGCAGGAACTTGATGTTGAATACGTACACGACGACCAACACCGTCAACAGAATGAGCTGCGACCATTGCGTCGTGTCGCGGAAGAAAAGACGCATCTCCTTGAGCACCAGCTCTCGTCGCATGACGCCCCACGGTCCGAGCACACGTGAAACCAGGCGGCCGAACGTGCCCTGACGCACCCAGCGCTCTCCACTCTCCTGCGATTTACTGAATCCGCGCGTGTAGAGCCAGCGATGGAGCAGGGCACCAAACACCACCGCGACTGCCGCCGTCGACCACAGCAGATAGAAGTGCAGAATTTCCGGATCGTCCCTCAGCCACGTCATGATTCCCTGGGCGGCCCACTCGCTTGGCATCCACGACGAAGTGGGCGTTCGCAACAGCGAGATGAACTCCACTAGCGAGCGGAACCCTTCGGGTCGCGCCAATCTCTCGGGCCTCACGAGGCGGAAGACCAGCACAACTCCGGCTGCAGCCAGGACGGCGATCACGCTGAGGATGTCGCGCGTTCGTCGCGCCGGAAAAATGTTGACCAACAGAAGCGTAACCGCGGTCCCGATCGCCGCCGGGATGATCAGAAAAGGCGCGACGGCTGCGATTGCCACGAACGGATAAAGGAAACCGCCCTGATAACTGATTCCGTACGCGGTGAGCACCGGTGTCGCGACGAGTACCACCATCCAGCTGGAGTGCGCCGTCGTTTCGAGCAGCTTCGCGCCGTACAATCGCAGCCAGTCAACCGGTGCAGCGACGAGGAGATCCAGATCCTTTGCCAGAAAGAAGCTCGAGAGCGCGGTAACGACGTTCGAGAGAATGAGAATTCCGAACAGGCTGACGAACATCAGTCCCAGTAGCTTGGCAGCGAGCAGAGCGCCGATCTCGGGAATACCGCGGAAATATTTCAGGAGCCGGTACAACAGCCCGAACACGAACACCCAGAAGATTGCACCGATTGCAACGAACAGGATTAGTCTTCCCGATCGATTCTCGGTCGTGCCGAGCGGACGCGCCCTGACAGATAGAAATTTCGGCGACAGGACGTGCCGCAAGCTGGGAGAATCCGGTAGCTGCGAAGTCGGCGATTCCGCGACCGGCAGCGTACCAGCGGCCTGAAGACTGAGCTCACTACGCATCGAGGACATCCATCGCTTCTCGTGCCGCTCGCTTGCCAGTCAGCTTGAGGAATATCTCTTCCAAGCCACCCCCACCTGTAGCCAGCGTGCGCAGCTCCTGAATCGTCCCGACAGCGCGGATTTTCCCGTGCTGAATGATCGCGATGCGGTCGCAGAGCGTCTCGGCCACCTCGAGCGTGTGGGTGGACATCATGATAGTGTGTCCGCGCCGCACGTACTCGCGGA
>DASWCI010000283.1:0-5239 GCA_036390195.1 Gemmatimonadaceae bacterium | reverse complement strand
AGCGAGCACCTGCACGACGTAGTCGGCTGCAAGACAATCTTCGCGACGCACTACCACGAGCTCACCCAACTGGCGGATAATTTAGTCGCAGTGCGCAACTATAATGTTCAAGTTCGAGAGGTTGGGGACCAGGTTCTTTTTCTGCATCGTCTCCAGCCCGGAGGCGCTGATCGATCGTATGGAATCGAAGTCGGCAGACTAGCCGGGCTTCCACCGGCTGTTCTGAGGCGCGCAACCGAGCTGCTGAGACTTCTCGAAGCGGAACAGATCGTGCCGCGATCGGGACGCGCTTCGACGATCCGGTCCAGTGCTAGAGATGATCAGCTGGGCCTGTTTGGTGCGACCTCGCATCCCGTCGTGCAACATTTGAGGAACGTGGAACCGAATACGATGACGCCAATCCAAGCGCTCGAGATGCTTGCCCAGCTCGTTGAGGAAGTGAAACGAGACCAGGGAACGGCTTGAGCATGGACGCCGCATTGAGGTCTATCCTGGTGCTGGTGGGCGTGGTCAGCATCGCGGGATGCAAGAAAGGAGAAGGATCGGGACTGCCGTTTCAGACTGTTGGCAGGCAGCCGGACGTCGCGCCGGTGATGCTCAACAAGGAGCTGCCTTTTCGTTATCCGCCAGCGCTCTATGCACAGAAAGTTCAGGGCAACGTCACGCTTCGCATCTTCATCGACCGAGAAGGAGCGATAATCCCCGACTCGACACGAATTGCGGAGACGTCGGGGTTCACCGCGCTCGATTCCGCAGCGATGAAAGGCTCTCGTGAGCTCAAGTTCGAGCCGGCAAAGACTCAGGGCCAGCCGGTGCCAGTGTCGATTCTGTTGCCCGTGTTCTTCAGGCATCCAGATGCACCACCTCTCGCGGGCGATTCAATCATCAAGCGTGACTCCTCCACGAGCAGCAACATCAAGTCGCCCGATACCGCCAAGGCAGAAACGGCCAAGGCCGTCGCCTTGAAACCGACCGTGAACAGACCGGTGCGGAGAGCAACGACGAAGCGCAGAAGCACCCGGTAAATGAAACACGAACGGAACCGCCAGCCATACGACAACGTCCTGGAGACGATTGGTTGGACGCCGTTGATCAAACTGAATCACGTGACGCGCGGAATCCGGACGCCTGTCTACGCAAAGGCGGAATTCTTCAATCCGGGCGGGTCGGTTAAGGACCGAATCGGACTTCCGATTATCGAGCGCGCGGAAAAAGAGGGGAAGCTGAAACCAGGCGGGACCATCGTCGAAGGCACTAGCGGCAACACAGGTGTCGGCCTCGCGATCGCAGCCGTGCTGCGGGGATACAAGTGCATCTTCACGATGCCGGACAAGATGTCTCAGGAAAAAGTCCGACTGCTCAAGGCATTTGGCGCCGAGGTCATCGTTACTCCCACTGCGGTCCCGCCGGATCATCCCGACAATTACATCGTGATGGCGAAGCGGATAGCGAAGGAGACTCCAAACGCCATCCTCGCCGACCAGTTCTACAATGATGCGAATCCAGAGGCCCATTACGCGACAACGGGTCCCGAGCTGTGGCATCAGACCGGAGGAAAGATCACGCACTTCGTTGCGTCAGCGGGTACTGGCGGTACCCTCACTGGCGCCGGTCGCTACCTCAAAGAGCAAAACAAGAAGGTAAGAGTGATTGCGGGTGACCCTGCCGGCTCGATACTGGCGGAGTACTGGCGGAGCAAGGGGAAAACCAAAATCGAGGGAACGCCCTACAAAGTCGAAGGCGTTGGGCAGGACAAGCTTCCCGGCACGCTCGATATGAGCGTCATCGACGAGTACTACACCGTGAGTGACAAGGAATCTTTCGCGATGGCCAGGCGGCTGACGCGCGAAGAGGGCTTGTTCGCGGGCGGATCCTCCGGCCTCATCACCTCCGTTGCGCTCAGAATCGCACGCGAGCTCGACGACCCCAACGCAATGGTCGTGACCATTCTGTGCGACACAGGTGAGCGGTATCTCTCCAAGCTTTACAGCGACGAATGGATGCGTGAGAACCAGATGCTCGACGTGCCGAAGGTCGCGCTTCATAGTGTGCTCGGCAGAAAGAACGGAGGTGCACCGTCGGTGGTGAGTGTCGCACCAGGTGCGACTGTGCGTCAGGCGATTGGTCTAATGAGCCTGCACGATGTCTCACAGCTTCCCGTCATGGATGGCGCGAACTGCGTTGGTTCAGTGAGCGACTGGTCGCTCTCTCAGAAGAGTCTCGAGAACCCCAAGCTGCTCGACACGACAGTCAGCGAGATCATGGATTCACCATTCCCAATGGTGGCGTCGGATCAGCCGGTAGACAGCGTGGTGAAGCTGTTGTCGAAAGCAAATCCAGCCGTCCTCGTGCAGGAGCACGGGGTAGTGCAGGGGATCGTGACGCGATCCGACATGCTGCATTTCATGATGTCGCGATAACAAACGGAAATTCGATCGAATGAAAATTACGGTACTCATGGGTGGTACATCCTCTGAGCGCAACGTATCGCTTGCTTCAGGGATTCGGATCGTGCACGCGTTGCGAGAGCGCGGCCACGAAGTGATTGCGCTCGATCCGGCGCGAGGTCCGATCAGCGCTAGCGAAGAGCTCGAGCTAAGCATGGGGAAGGTCGGAACTGAACCGCCATCGCTTGAAGCGCTATCGAAGTTCGCAGAAGGGACGTTTCTGCCGAACCTGACTTCGATAAAGGAGATCAAGGATGCGGATGCCGTCTTTCTTGCGCTTCACGGCGGACAGGGCGAAGACGGAACGATCCAGGCTTTGCTGGACATGGCACACGTCAAGTACACCGGAAGTGGACACCTCTCGAGTGCGCTGGCGATGGACAAAGATCTCTCGAAAAAGCTGTTCCGCGTCGAAGAGGTTAAGACGGCTGATTGGCTAATGGCACCCGCTACGATCGAGCAGGTTGAGGGAATTCTGGGCCTTCCCGTGGTGGTAAAACCGTCGAAGCAAGGATCCACGGTCGGCCTTTCGGTGGTGAAGAAACGGGCAGATCTCGCGGCCGCGATCGAGGAAGCGGCGAAGTATGACGACGAAGTGATGATAGAGAAGTTCGTTCCTGGCCGTGAACTGACAGTCGGCGTACTCGGCGATGTCGCGCTGCCGGTCGGAGAAATCATTCCCAAGCACGAGATCTACGACTACGAGTGTAAATACACCGCGGGTATGGCGGTAGAGGAATTCCCGGCGAAGCTCTCACCGAAGGCGACGGAGAAAGTCCAGCAACAAGCCCTGTCGGCATTTCGGGCGCTCAAGCTACGGGGATACGCACGGATAGATTTCAGACTCACCACAGACGGCGAGTTCTATTGCCTCGAGGCAAACACGTTGCCTGGAATGACCGAGCTGAGTCTGATACCACAGGGCGCTGCGGCAATGGGAATCAGCTTCCCCGAGCTGTGTGAACGGATCGTGAGGCTCGCTCTGGGATAGGTTCCCACGAAGGAACCCTTCGCCGTACGCTGGGTCTTAGGATGTAGTCTCTTAGTCGCAGGTCTCGATGAGCGAGCTGTACGACGCACCAGAATCACCGCGAATGACGCGCGCTGTTCAGTGGCTGCTGGCCCTGAACATCGGCGTGTATTTCCTGCAGCTGACGCTGTTTGGCCAGGATGCGGTGTACTCGGCGCTTGCTCTCGATCCAGCGCGGTTTCCGGGCAACTGGTGGACGGTGGCGACGTACATGTTCGTCCACGCATGGCTGGCCCACCTCGCGTTCAACATGTTCACGCTGTGGATGTTCGGCCCACGACTCGAGCAGGAGTGGGGGACGCGCACCTTTGTTCAGTTCTACCTATGGTGCGGACTGGGTGGCGCTATTGCGCATCTGCTCTTCGCGCAACATTCCGCGGTCATCGGAGCATCGGGCGCGATTAGTGGAGTGCTCGTTGCTTACGCTTTACGGTGGCCCGACGAAGAGGTTTATCTGTTCGGTGTCATTCCGATGCGATCTCGCTGGCTCGTTTTGGCGATGCTCGGGATGAACATAATCTTTGCTCTGTCGCCGGGCTCGCGGATCGACTGGACAGCCCACGTCGGCGGGATGGCTTTTGGATGGATCTTCCTCAAGCTGTACTCAGTGGGTGGCATCAATCGTGTGCGCGGTTGGGTGTCTGCGGTGCCGGATGAATCAGAGGACATGCCGCGTGCTGTTCCCCGCAGCCGGTCACCGCTGCGCGATCGCGCACGCAGCGTAGATGAGGTCGTAGAGCGGAGTAACGCAGTGGTGCTGCGTGAAGGCAAGCCGCTGCAGCATGTCCCTAGGCAGGAAACGCCGAAGGAGTACGCAGCGAGAGTGAATCGTGTGCTGGACAAAATCTCGCAGCACGGCATCGGGAGCCTGACCAGAGACGAGCGGCGACTACTCGAGGACATGTCGCGGAAGCTACGCGACGAGTGACAGGCGCGGATTGATCCGCGTCAACTGCCGGTGCATTGTTCGAGGATGCCAAAGCCCGAGCTCCTCGAAACCTTCGAAAACCCCTATGCTGATCGTGACTACGAGGTCCACATGGACTGCTCGGAGTTCACATCGCTTTGTCCGGTTGGTGGAATCGAGAGCGACGCCGAAGAACTTGAGTTGCTGAAGGGAGGCGCGCCGGATTTTGGGACCATACGGATAACCTACATTCCGTCGAAGAAGTGCATCGAGCTCAAGAGTCTAAAGCTTTATCTCTGGAGCTTCAGAAATGATGGGATCTTCTACGAGCGGGCAGTGAACCGGATTCTCGACGATCTCGTCGCCAGCTGCTCGCCCAAGTGGATTCGTGTAGTGGGCGACTTCAATACCCGTGGCGGAATCAAGTCAGTGATCACAGCGGTGCACGGAAGGGCACGCCCCGCGTGAAGCGCACCGCGCAGTGGTAGCAGTTTTGCACGAATTGTTCTGCCTGATCGCGAATTAGCAATGTCATCATCTTCTTCCAGACCACCGGGCCGGGATCCGCTTCAGAACCTACTCCAGGACGCCGAAACAGAGCTCCGGCGCCGGCTCGAGGAGGCTTGTGAGGCGGAGGCAAAAGGCCTGTCGACAGAATCAACGGAGGAAGTTCGCCGACTCGAGGATAATCTCCTCGCCGCTGCCGCAGCGGCGGAACAGACAATCACAGTGCGTCGTCACATAAAGCGTCGCGTGTCTACTGAGCGCGACCGGCCTATCAAGATCGACGAGGCGGCAGACCGGACTGTGAGTACGGGTGTTCCGGCCGACAGACAGCCTGGCGAGTCCGCAGTG
>DASWCI010000282.1:0-13857 GCA_036390195.1 Gemmatimonadaceae bacterium | reverse complement strand
ATACATGGAGCGCCAATCGCCCGCATCGTCGATTGTATCGCAGTTCAGGACCGTGATGGACCGCTCAGCGTGACGCGCCCAAACCCGCGCACCCGCGAGCCCGAGCTCCTCACCGCTGGTCACGAGTACTCCGACATCACGCGGCGCGGACGCCGACCGCGCCGCGAGCAGGACTGCCACAACCCCGCTAGCGTTGTCAACCGCGCCAGCCGAGTCATTTCGAACGAAGCAAAACATCGACGGAATCGCGGCAATCACAGCCGCCACCTGCAGCCCCGGCCAAAGAGCAGCCATCCAACCCAGTCCAAGAGCCGACAGCAGCAAAACTAGCAGCGCCACGCCGAGAACTATCGCGAGAGAAACGGAGCTCGCGATTCGTATCAGCATCGGGACCGTTTGGGATTTCGAATCCAGGTGTGCTATCAGCCATACTGCCGGGTTGCCGCGACTGGCCTCCAGGTTGGCCGAGTGTGCCCGCTGAAACCGAAGGACTTCGATCCAGCGTCGTTTAGCATCAGCATTGATAAAGAACAGGATCGTCAACAGCACGGCTCCCGCCAGTACCGCCGCAAGTACCCCATTCGCGACAAACGTACGCGCCACGACAATAACGGTCGCAGCCTGAAACGTCGCGGCCAACGGGGATCCCCATTTGCCTGGCCACTGGGAGTACTCGACTGGGAGCTCTTTGCAACTGAATCCAGCTCGCTCAAGCTCGCTTCGACACACGCCTCTCGCCGCCGCTTCCTCGGCGCTGCCAGCGAACCGTGGGTGCTCGGACAGCTGGTCGAGAAGTATCTTCGCGCGCTGAACGAGCTCGGTGTCTGCAATCGCGGACGTTCTAGACGAGCCCCATTTTTTTCTTCACTTTACCCATCGTTTGCTCGGCAATGGAGCGAGCGTGCTCGGCCCCAGCTGCCAGATCCCTCTCCAGCTGCTTCGGATTGGCGGCAATCTCCTTGGCCCGCGCGCGAATCGGAACCAGCTTCTTCTCCATCGACTCGTGCAGAACTTTCTTGCAATCGATGCAGCCCCAACCAGCGGTGCGGCATTGTACGGCGACATGATCGACCGTTGCTTGCGGGCTGAAGGCTTTGTGCAAGTGATAAATGTTGCACACTTCTGGAGTTCCGGGATCCGTGCGCCTGACGCGCTTCGGGTCCGTTACCGCTGGTTTCAGCTTCGCCCAGATCGAAGCTGGATCCTCGAGCAAATCGACGGTGTTTCCGAGTGACTTTGACATCTTTGCCTGGCCATCCAGCCCCATGATGCGGCGTGCGGGGGTGAGGAGTGGCTTCGGTTCGGGGAAAAAACCCTCGTTGCGGGCATCGAAGCGCGCGTTCCACTTGCGCGCGATCTCGCGAGAGAGCTCCAGATGCTGTACCTGGTCCTCACCAACCGGAACCAGCTCGGCTCGATACAACAAGATGTCGGCGGCTTGCAGAACCGGATAATTCAGCAGGCCGGCCGGAACGCTCTCCTCGCGACTCGCCTTTTCCTTGAATTGAGTTTGCCGCTCGAGCTCCCCCAGCGGCGTGATAGTGTTGAATATCCAGGCTAGCTCGGTATGTTCCGGCACGCGCGACTGCACGAACACAGTGCATTTCGAGGGATCCAGTCCCGCTGCGAAAAGCGACAAAGCCATGTCCGCCGTGCGTGCGCGCAGATCGGCAGGCTCGTACGGAACTGTGATCGCGTGATAGTCGACAATACAGAAGAACGACTCGTACTTGTGCTGCAGTTCAACCCAGTTCTTGACGGCGCCGAGGTAGTTTCCGATGTGTAGCGAGCCGGAGGGCTGAATGCCGCTGAAGATGCGGGACATTGCGCGAAATTAAAGAGCGAGCGAGAGGAGTTGCAAGCAATTTCAACAACTGACAGTGGAGATTCCGAGCTGCTCGGCATCGCGATTGAAGCGGCTCGAAGCGGAGCCCATGTGATTCGCGAGGCCACTGCTCAGCGCGAAAAGCTGGTTTGGGAGACGAAGGGACATTCTGATTTCGTTAGCGAGGTAGACAAAGCCTCCGAGCGTGAGATCGTCGCCATCATCAATCGCCGTCTTCCCGATGCGATCGTGCTCGGCGAAGAGCTGTCGCCGACGGTAATCGCAAGTAACGGCGTCGTTGTAATCGCCGACCCACTCGATGGCACTACCAACTTTCTCCACGGCTATCCCGAATATTCCGTCTCGATAGGTATGGCGAGGAGCGGTGTACTTTGCGCAGGCGTCGTACTCAACGTCGCTCGCGACGAGGAGTTCACAGCCCGGCGCGGCAATGGTGCCTTTATGAACGGAAAGCGAATTCACGTATCCAATCTCAGAGAGGCGGGCAGGTCGTTGATTGGAACCGGGTTTCCGTTCAAGAGCCTCGAAAAGTTGCCGCAGTACGTTGAGCAGTTCAGTTTGGTAATGCGCGGGACCGCCGGAATTCGCAGGGCAGGCTCGGCGGCGCTCGATCTATCGAACGTAGCCTGCGGAAGATTCGACGCGTTCTGGGAGCTGGTGCTCGCACCGTGGGACGTCGCCGCAGGGTTGTTGATGGTGCAGGAAGCCGGAGGTGTCATCACTGATCTCGACGGGAATCCAGCGCAGCTCACTCCTGGAGCGTTCGTCGCCGGAAATCCGGCTATGCACGCGTGGCTGCTGAATACGGTGAGGCGCGCCAACATGGGTGGAAAGGACTGAATGAAGCTGGTCGAATGCGTTCCGAACTTCTCCGAGGGTCGCCGTTCGGAGGTCGTCAGCGCCATCCGCGACGCAATCGCCGCGGTAAAGGGCGTCTCGGTGCTCGATGTGTCTTCCGATGCTTCACACAATCGATCGGTGATCACTTTCATCGCGCCGGTTGACAATGCAGTGGAGGCTGCGTTCGCCGGCATCAGGGTCGCAGGAGAGGAAATCGATTTGTGCAAACATTCCGGCGAGCATCCGCGCATTGGCGCGACCGACGTCGTGCCTTTCATTCCCCTCGAAGGATCCACGATGGAGGATTGCATCGCTCTCGCCCGCGCACTCGGCGAAAAGGTAGGACGGGAGCTGAAGATTCCGGTTTACCTCTACGAACGCGCGGCAACGACTCCAGCCCGTGAGAATCTCGCGGAGGTTCGCCGTGGAGAATTCGAGGGATTGCGCGAGGAGCTGGGAAAAAATCCGGCCCGCAATCCTGACTTCGGCCCCGCCAAGATCCATCCCACCTGCGGGGCGATTGCGATCGGGGCGCGACCATTTCTAGTCGCCTACAACGTGTACCTCGGCCCCGCCTCGAATCTTCAGATTGCGAAGAGCATCGCCAAAGCAGTCCGCGGATCGTCCGGTGGCTTCAAGTACGTAAAAGGTCTCGGACTTGAGGTCGATGGTCAGGCCCAGGTGTCGATGAACCTGGTCGACACCGAGAAGACTCCACCTCATGTCGTCTTCGATTTCATAAAGATGCGGGCCGAGGCACAAGGAGCGCAGGTAACCTGGAGCGAGATCGTGGGGCTCGTGCCCGAACGAGTTCTGTTCGAGACTGCCGTGAGTCATTTGCAGCTCAAGCAATTCACGCCCGCGCAAGTCCTCGAACGCCAGGTGCGCGAGGTAATCAGCGGCGGCGAAAGCGTGAGTGGATTTCTTGCCTCTATCGCATCATCGAATCCGGTGCCGGGTGGAGGAAGTGTCGCCGCTCACGCCGGCGCCCTCGCGGCAGCGCTCACGCAAATGGTCGCGGCCCTCACCATCGGAAAAAAGAAGTACGCCCCCGTCGACGCGGAAATGAGGGAAGTTGCTCTCCGAGCAGCCGCACTTGGCAATCAGCTCGCAGCACTCGTCAAGCGCGACGCTGAGGCGTACGCCCGTGTTTCGGAAGCGTACAAGCTACCAAAGGAGCCCGCCCAGGCGGCAGCTCGTCGCAGCGAAACCGTCACTAATGCGCTGCTAAAAGCAGCCGAGGTGCCGCTCGAAACAGCGCGTGCAGCAGTTGAAGTCGCGCAGCTTGCTGCGGTAGTAGCGGAAAAAGGAAACCCGAACGCGATGACGGACGCAGGCGTTGCCGGGCTCCTGGCTCACGCAGCGGCGAAAGGCGCCGCGTACAATGTGCGCGTCAACGTGCAGGCGCTCGACGACAAATCGAAGGGACAATCACTTGCACGCGACGCCGAGCAGCTCGTGAAAAAAGCCGGCGAGCTCGCCGAGCGGGCGACATCGATTGTAGAGCGGGCGCTCTCCAGCTGATGCTTAGCGGGTGAGAACTCGCGGCCCGTTCTCAGTTATCGCGATCGTGTGCTCGAAGTGCGCCGAGCGGCTGCCGTCAGCACTCACCACCGTCCACCGGTCCGGCATCGTACGCGTCACCGGCTTCCCGACGTTAACCATCGGCTCAATCGCGATCGTCAGGCCTGGCTGAAGACGAACTCCTCGCTTGGGTTTTCCGTAGTTCGGTACCTGCGGATCTTCGTGGAAGCCGACGCCGATTCCGTGACCCACCAGATCACGCACGACGCTGAATCCCGCCGCCTCGACGACACCCTGCACCGCGGCGCCGATGTCGCCGATGTGATTTTCCGCGGTCGCCGCTTCGATACCCGCGCCTAACGCTTTCTTCGTAACGTCGAGCAGTCGCCTGGATTCAGGATCGATCTTTCCAACCGGCACTGTCGTGGCGGAATCCGTGTAGTAACCATCCAGTCTCACTCCGATGTCGATCGAGACGATGTCTCCCTCCTCGATCACTCTCTTCTTCGACGGGATTCCGTGGACGATCTCCTGATTGATCGATGTGCAAATGCTCGCCGGGAAATTGTACAGGCCCTTGAAGGCCGGCGTCGCACCGGGATGCGAGCGAATGAAATCATCGGCGATCTTGTCCAGATCCATCGTCGTCATGCCGGGACGCACACTCTTCTCGAGCAGGCTCACGGTCTCGGCGAGGATCTTGCCGCCGCGCGCCATGATCTCGATCTCACGCGGTGACTTGATTTGAATCATTTGCCCAACGCCTTCAGCGCGCGCGAAGTAACCGTGTCGACCGGCGCGTCGGCTTCAATGCGGAGAACGGGCATCTTATGGTCGCCATACCAGCCAATTACCGGCGACGTCTGCTTCCGGTAAACGTCAAGACGATTGCGAACTGCTTCCGGCTCGTCGTCTTTCCGTCGCACTAACCTGCCGCCGCACTTCTCGCAGGTGGATCCCGGCTCACGACCCATGTATGGAGTCTGGCAGCCTTCGCACACCGTGCGGGTGCTCAGCCGATTCACCAGTTCATCGTCCTCGACATCGAACAGCAAAACCTTGTCGACCTTCTTGCCGATCTCTTTAAGCATCGCGGCAAGCCCCTCGGCCTGCGGAACCGTGCGCACCGCGCCGTCCAGAATCGCGCCTTTCGCGGCCGCCGGTGACGTCATCACATCCTGAAGAATACCGAGAATGACGGAGTCCGGCACCAGATCGCCGCGGTCCATGTACGATTTTGCTTCGCGGCCACGTTTAGTGCCGTCACGCACAGCGGCACGAAGCACATCGCCGGTGGCGACTTTTGGGATGCCCAGCTTGGCGGAGAGCTTGTCGGCCTGAGTTCCCTTTCCCGCTCCGGGCGGCCCGAGCAGCACGATGATCATCCAGATACCCTGAAAAGATTCGGAGGAGCTTTTGGCTCCTCCGGAAAGAATCTAGTAAGTGCCGCCGCCGCTGCTGCGACCCCTGAATCGCACTCGACCCTTCTTCATGAAGCCGTCGTATTTCCGCAGCAGCAGGTGCTGGTTGACCTGCGCCATGGTGTCGAGCGCGACACCGACCACGATCAGCAGCGAGGTTCCGCCAAAGCGGAATGGAACGTTGATCGCGTCAGCGATGAACACTGGTAGCAGCGCGATGAACGTGAGGAACAGCGCGCCGGGGAAAGTGATGCGCGATACGACGTGATCGATGTACTCGGAGGTCCTTTGCCCCGGTTTGACGCCCGGAATAAAGCCACCCTGCTTCTTCAGGTTCTCCGAGATGTCGATCGGGTTGAAGATGATCGACGTGTAGAAGTACGTGAAGAAGACGATCAGGATCGCTTGCGACAGGTAGTACAGCGGGGTGCCCGGCGCGACCTTCTCGGCCCACTGGCTCGCAATCGGACTGCCGCTGAACTGCGCGATCGCGCCAGGAACGACGATGACCGATGACGCAAAGATGATCGGCATCACGCCGGCGGCGTTGACGCGCAGAGGGATGAAGTTCTTCGCGGCTTCTCTTTGACGCCCGCGCGCCATAGTGCGCTGCGGGATCTGAATCATGACCCGGCGCGCCGCCATCGTCACCGCAATCGTGCCGGCAACGACGCCGACCATTACGATACCGAGAACGACGAGCGAGAACGGACCAACCGCCTGCGTCTTGATGAAGCCAAAGGTGCCGAAAATTCCCGGCCAGAACCTTTCGACGATCGAGAAGAAGATGATCAGCGACGCGCCGTTTCCGAGCCCTCTCTCCGTGATCTGCTCACCGAGCCACATCACGAATATCGCGCCGGACGTGAGCACGAGCACCATCTGCAGCTTGAACCCGAACCCTGGGTTTATCACTGCGCTCTCCAACGACGACGTGAAGAGCGCGAATCCCCAGCCCTGAATCGCGGCGAGGACTACAGTGATGTAGCGCGTCCACTGCGTCACGCGCTTTCTGCCCTCTTCGTCCTTTTGCATCTTCTCGACCGTCGGGATCACCACACCGGCGATCTGCATGAAGATGCTGGCCGAGATGTAGGGCATAATGCCGAGTGCGAATACCGTCGCGTGCGAGAGTCCGCCGCCCACGAACAGATCGTACAGTCCGAGCAGACCGCCCTTGCCTTTGTTGGCGAAGAAATCGGTCAGCGCGACGACATCGACGCCCGGCGCTGTGATGTGTGCGCCGACTCTGTAAATCACGAGACAGATGAACGTGAAGACGATCTTGTCCCGCAACTCCGGCGTGTTGTAGATGTTGCTTACTGCCGCCGCTGGGGCTGATTGCGCCATTTAGCTCTCTACCCGGCCTCCGGCCGCTTCGATTTTCTGCCGAGCGCTCGCGCTCATCTTGACACCGCGCACAGTGACACCCTTGGCGGTATCGCCGTTCGCCAGAATCTTGGCCGGACCTTTTCCTCTGCGAATCAGTCCTGCTTCGATCAAGGTCTCTTCTGTCACCTCAGCACCCTTCGGCAGTCTGGCAAGGTCGTCGAAACCGACGACCTGATTCTCTACCCGAAAGATATTCGTAAAACCACGTTTCGGTACACGACGAGTGAGCGGCATCTGACCGCCCTCGAACCGAGGCTTGCCGCCCCCGTGACCGTGATGACCCGAGCGCGCCTTGATACCCTTGTGTCCCTTGCCGGAAGTTTTACCAGTGCCTGAGCCCGGACCGCGCCCGAGTCTCTTGCGATTCCGGTGCGATCCCGGCGCGGGAACCAGATTGTGCAGGCCGATCTTCTCGACAGCCGTTTTCGTTTTCGTAGCCACTCGTTATTCCTCTACCGGCGTCACTTCGACGAGGTGACGCACGTGCTTGATCTGTCCGCGCAGCGCGGGTGAATCCTGCTTGATCACCTCAGACTGGTGATTACGAAGCCCAAGGGCTTCGAGCGTAAGCCGCATCCGCCACGAGTGGCCGATGCCGCTTCTCACCTGCTTGATGCGAACCTTGCCCTTGGTGATGGTTTCTTTCGCGGTCGTCTTCGGCCCGCGCGTTCTCCACCAGACGTGTGTTCTAGGCATGTGCCACCGCTTCCTTCGACTTGGCGCGTGAGCGGTAGCCGAGGCTCGAGACCTCGATGCCGCGCTCGCGCGCGATCTGCTCGACGGTCGTCAGCTGCTGAAGTCCATCCAACGCCGCCAGCACCATATTGTGTGGATTGGTCGAGCCGAGGCTCTTCGTGAGGATGTCGGCGATGCCCGCGCACTCCATGATCGCGCGCACGGCTCCGCCGGCAATCACGCCTGCACCCGGCGCGGCTGGCTTCATCAGAACTTTGCCCGCGCCATGCGAGCCGACGACTTCGTGCGGAATCGTTCCGCCAGTCATCGGGATCGCGACCATGTTCCTGCGCGCTCCATCGACAGCTTTGCGCACAGCCTCAGACACTTCGTTGGCTTTCCCGGTCGCGAAACCAACACGACCCTGCCCATCTCCCACCGCGACGAGCGCGTTGAAGGAGAAGCGGCGTCCGCCTTTCACGACCTTCGCGACGCGATTGATCGCAATAACGTTCTCGACGAGCTCACTGCCGCCGTCTCCGCGTCCCCCCTCTCGATCGCGTGACTTACCGTCGCGACGTCCTGAGCGACCTCCGCCCTGGCCACCCCCCCCTTCACCGCGCGCGCCGCCTTGTCCGCCTGCACCACGTCCCCGGCCAGCCCCGCCACGTCCGCCACGTCCGCCGGCGCCGCCGCCGCTGCGCGCGCCACGCGGTCGCTCCTGAGCCGGTTGCTCTGAAGGCGATGCCGCCGACCCTGATTCGGGATTCTCGTTCTCAGCCATTTATCAAAACTCCAATCCGCCCTCGCGGGCTCCGTCGGCTACGCCTTTCACGCGGCCGTGATATTTGTATCCAGCTCTGTCGAACACAACGCGCTTGACGCCGGCATCCTTTGCCTTGGCGGCGATACGCTTTCCAACTTCCACCGATCGCTCAGTCGGCTTTCCCGAAAGACCCGAGTCGGTCACCGTCATCAATGTGCGCTGCGCGGTGTCATCCACCAGCTGCGCGTAGATGTGCTTGATCGAACGATAAACCACCAGTCGTGGCCGCTCTGCACTGCCAACCACTTTTTTGCGCAGGCGGAAATGACGACGCGTGCGAAGCTGATCGCGAGACTTTGGTCTGGCCATTTTCGGCATTACTTGGCTCCCACCTTACCAGCCTTACCAGCCTTACGACGGATCTGCTCTCCAACGTACTTGACTCCCTTGCCCTTGTACGGCTCAGGTGGACGAAGGCTGCGCAGCTCCGCAGCGACCTGACCCACGACTTCCTTGTTCGCGCCCTCGATGACGATCGATGTCGGCTGAGGTGCGGTGAGCTTGATTCCTTTCGGCGCTTCATACTTCACGGGATGCGAAAACCCCAGAGCGAGCTGCAGCCCGTACGGGCGCTGCTCCGCCTTGTAGCCGACTCCAATCAGCTCGAGCTCCTTTCTGAAGCCCTTGGTAACTCCCTCGATCATGTTCGCGACCAGGGTACGACTCAGTCCGTGTAGCGCCTTGTGATTCGATTCATCCGACGGACGCTCGACCACGATCTGACCATCCTTGAGCGAGACCGTCAGGTCGGGATGGAGCGTGCGCTCCAATTCGCCTTTGGGTCCCTTCACGTGGACAGTGTTACCCTCCACCTTCGCGGTCACGCCCTTCGGGACGATTACCGGATGCTTTCCAATTCGTGACATCTGCCTCTATCTCCCTACCAGACCAGGGCGAGGAGCTCGCCGCCGGTGCGTGCCTGTCGCGCCTGACGATCCGACATCACTCCCTGTGATGTGCTCAGAATCGCCATGCCGAGCCCGTTCCGTACTCGCGGGATCTCCGTTACCGCGACGTACTTCCGCAGTCCCGGTGTGGAGATGCGACGCAGCTCGCGAATCACCGGCTGGCCACCCTGCGCGTATTTCAGCACGACGCGCAGCATCTGCCTTCCGTTTTCGGTATCGAGCGTCTTGTAGTCCTGAATGAAGTTGTTCTCCTTCAGGATCTTCGCGATCTCCACCTTCAGCTTCGAGACCGGCATGTCCACGCGACGGTGCTTCGCCCCGCAGGCATTGCGGATGCGCGTGAGCATATCGGCTATCGGATCGGTCATACTCATTAAATAATTTTCCTCTCTCCTACCGTATCCCGTTGCCGGGACTCGTAGAAATGAATGGTTACCAGCTTGCCTTGCGGACGCCGGGGATGTAGCCCGCCAGGGCCTGCTCCCTGAAACAGATTCTGCAGAGGCCGAACTTTCTCAAGAATGCGCGGGATCTTCCGCACCGGCCGCAGCGGTTATGCTGTCGCACCTCGAACTTCGGTTTCCGCTTGCTCTTCTCTACCATGGCTTTACGCGCCATTACAATCTCTCTCGCTGTTGGTTGACTACTGCTGCGTTATGATCGGCTTCTCTTCACCACGGAAGGGCATTCCGAGCTCGCGCAGCAGCGCGAATGCCTGGTCGTCCTTGTTCGTTGTCGTGACGAAGGTGATGTCCATTCCGTGAATCTGCTCGACCATGTCGTAGTTGATCTCAGGGAAGATCATCTGCTCCTTGACGCCGAGCGAGTAGTTGCCGCGTCCATCGAATGAGCGCGTGTTAACGCCGCGGAAATCGCGAATCCGCGGGATCGCCACAGTGACGAATCGATCGAGGAACTCCCACATCCGCGCGCCGCGTAGCGTCACCGCGGCACCGATCTCCTGACCCTGACGGAGCCCAAAGTTCGCGATTGACTTCTTCGCTTTCTTTCGGAGTGGCCGCTGACCGGTGATGATGCTCAGCTCGAAGACGACGGTGTCGAGAATTTTCGGATTCTTGATCGCCTCGCCCACTCCGCAGTTGACCACGATCTTCTCCAGAGTCGGGATCTGGTGAATGTTCGTGAAGCCGAACTGCGACTTGAGCCGATCGCGCACTGTGTTCTCGTAATAAACGCGAAGACGCGGCGGCGGAACCGGCAGGTCCTTGCCGGCATGCTCGGCCTGAACCTGTGCCTGAACCTCACGCTTTTTTCCTTGCTTCTTCTCTTTCGTTGCCATTCTCTATTTCCTCGCTCAGCGCACGCGGGGAATCGGCTCCCCGTTTTTGACGCTGACGCGTTCCTTGGTTCTGCGACGCTCGATGTGTGTGGTATCGGTGTCGAACCGCGCTCTCGTTCTGGTCGGCTCGCCTGACTTTGGATCGAGTAGCATCACGTTCGAAGAATGCACCGGTGCCGGTGCTTCACGAATTCCCGACTGCTCCTCGGCCGTCCGCGCCTTGCGATGCATCTTCACGAGGTTGACGCCCTCGATGAGGACGCGACCCGTCTTGAGATACACGCGCAGCACCTTGCCTTCCTTGCCTTTCTCCTCGCCGCGCATGACGCGGACTGTGTCGCCTTTGGAGACGTGCAGCTGCATACGCTTGGAATTAAGGGCATGACGCGCGTGCAGCCGCTTCTTCGCCGTCTTTCTGTATTTCAGGATTCTCACTCTACAAAACCTCAGGAGCGAGGGACACAATCTTCATGTACTTCTTCTCGCGGAGCTCGCGCGCCACGGGTCCGAAGATACGGGTCGCACGCGGCTCACCCTGTTCGTTGATGATCACTACTGCGTTCTCGTCGAAGCGGATGTAGGAGCCGTCCTTACGGCGCGTCTCCTTCGCCGTGCGCACGACGACTGCGCGCGCAACGTCCGACTTCTTAACGGTGCCGTTCGGAAGCGCGTTCTTCACGGTGACGATCACGACGTCACCCAGCGACGCGTAGCGCCGGCGCGTTCCGCCCAGGACGCGGATCACGAGCGCCGTCTTCGCGCCCGAGTTGTCCGCTACCTTGACCACCGATTCCTGCTGGATCACTGGTCGTCTCCGTTAACGTGCACGTTCGATGATCTCGACCACGCGCCACCGCTTGTCCTTCGACAAAGGTCGGGTCTCCATGATGCGGACGGTGTCGCCCGTCTTGGCCTCGTTTTGCTCGTCGTGCGCTTTCAGCTTCTTGGTGCGACGGACCATTTTTCCGTACACCGGGTGCTGGACTCTGCGCTCGATCGAGACGACGACCGTCTTCTGCATTTTGTCGCTGACGACCATGCCGACCCGCGTCTTGCGCGAGGTCCGCTCGATCGCACCGCTTCCACTTTCCCTTCTCGCCAATTCAGCCATTAAGCCCTCTTACTCCTCTTCGCACGGTTGATCGCCGTGGCGGCTTTGCGCCCGCGTCTTCCCGTTACATGTCTGGCCTTCACTCGCGGCGGCTGTCCTTCTTGTGCCTCGGCGATGCCAATGATTTTTTCGCGCAGCACGGTTTTGAGCCGCGCCACATCTCTACGAATCACCCGCAGTCGAAGCGGGTCATCGAGGGTGCGCGTACCGGACGCGATGCGGAGATTGAATCTCTCCCTCTCCAGCTCGGCGATGCGGGCATTGATATCCGCTTCGCTCATCTCGCGTATGTCCTTAGCCAACATCGGTATGCGCCTCCTCACGTACCACGAACTTTGATTTCACTCCGATCTTCGCGGCGGCCAAAGCCATCGCCTTGCGTCCGATCTCGGGCGTTACTCCCTCGAGCTCGAACATCACCCGACCAGGCTTGACTACGGCAACCCATCCTTCCGGTGAACCCTTCCCTTTGCCCATGCGGGTCTCGGCCGGCTTCTTGGTGATCGGCTTGTCCGGAAAGATCCGGATCCAGACCTTGCCACCGCGCTTGATGTGGCGCGTCAGTGCGACACGCGCCGCCTCGATCTGCCGGTTGGAAACCCAACCCGGCTCGATCGCCTTCAATCCGTAGTGTCCGAACGAGACTTCATTGCCACGCGTGGCCAGTCCTTTCGTCCTGCCCTTGAATCTCTTTCTGAACTTTACGCGCTTGGGACTAAGCACCTTGCAATCTCCTTAGACGCCAGTCGAGTAAGTCTTGCCGCGGCGATCTTCGACGATCTCGCCCTTGAAGATCCAGACCTTCACACCGATGGTGCCGAAGGTCGTCTTCGCGGTAGAAGTCGCATAGTCGATGTCCGCGCGCAGCGTGTGGAGAGGCACACGACCCTCGTGATATCCCTCGACGCGCGCGATCTCGGCGCCGCCGAGACGGCCGCCGCACTTGATCTTGATGCCACCCGCGCCCATGCGCATCGCACTCTGTACCGCGCGCTTCATTGCACGACGGAACGAGATGCGCTGCGCCAGCTGGTTCGCGATGTTGTCGGCGACTAGCTGCGCGTCGAGCTCGGGACGCTTGATCTCCTCGACGTTGATCCCGACTTCCTTGCCGGAGAGACGTGTGAGCTCGTCACGGAGCTGATCGACTTCCGCGCCTTTCTTGCCGATGACGACGCCCGGACGACCCGTGTGGATCGTGACGACGACCTTGCCGGGCTTCCGCTCGATGCGAATGTCGGCAATCGCCGCGTGACCGAGACGCGCCTTCAGATACTTGCGAAGAAGCTCGTCCTCACGAAGCAGCGCTGGAAAATCGCGGTTCGCGTACCACTGCGATCTCCATGTCTTGGAGATGCCGAGGCGAAATCCGATCGGATGTGTTTTCTGACCCATTAACGTTTACTCCCTGAAGAGCTAGAAGCCCGTGCGGTCGACCGCTCAGCACTGCGTGCGGAGCGCAAAGCGCGAAGCTTCTCTTCGCGTGCGTCGAGAACGATCTCGACGTGACTGGTTCTCTTTCTGATCGGAGTCGCGCGACCCTGCGCTGCCGGCATGAAGCGGCGGAGCGCCGGACCCTCGTTCACGATTGCGTGCCTGATATAGAGCGTATCCACGTCGATCGACTCATTCCCCTCTCTCGACTTGAACTCGGCGTTCGCGACGGCGGAGTTGAGAACTTTCTCGATCTGCTTCGCGGCGTGCTTCTTGGAAAAGCGCAGCAGACCCAGCGCTTCGTTCACATCCTTGCCGCGGATCTGATCGATGACGAGGCGCATCTTGTACGGCGACTGCCGAGTCGTGCGCTGGATGGCGCTCGAAACCCCTTTTTTCTCCGCGGCGTGACGCGCCGCGCGGATTCTCGATCTCTCGCTCACTTGACCCCCGCCGTTCCCTTGGCCGGTGTTGCCGGTGCAGCGCCGGGTCCACTGGGGGCCCCGGGGCCGCCAGATGTAGGAACGCCGCCAATCTTCTTGTCCGTCGCCTTCACCGCTCCGGTGTGGCCCCGGAAAAG
>DASWCI010000281.1:0-10151 GCA_036390195.1 Gemmatimonadaceae bacterium | reverse complement strand
AGAGAATTGTTTCTTCAGCGCCTCGACCTTCGGCTTGTCGTTGATCACGATGTAGAGCTGATTCGGGTGGTGCGCCAAATAATCCTGGTGGTACTCCTCGGCGGGATAAAATCCGCGCAGCTTATCGACCTGCGTCACGATGGGGCGCGAAAAAGTCTTCGCTGCGGTCAGCTGCTTGATATAGCTCTCCACAACCTGCTGCTGCTGCGCACTTCTGTAGAAAATTGCTGAGCGGTACTGAGTGCCGTGATCAGGTCCTTGGCGATTGAGTTGCGTCGGATCGTGCGCCACGGAGAAGAAGATCTGGAGAAGCTTGCCATACGATACCTGAGACGGATCGTAGATGACTTCAACGGATTCCGCGTGACCCGTATCGCCCGTGCTCACCTGTTCGTACGACGGATTCGCGACATCCCCGCCCGCGTACCCCGAGATCGCGCGCTTCACTCCTTTCACGTGATCGAATACAGCTTCGACGCCCCAAAAGCAGCCACCCGCAAACACGGCTGTGTCTTCGGTAGCGGTTCCGGGCGCCGCCGCATCGAAAGTGGGCGCGGCGACAGGCCCATCAGAGGAGCGCGACGCGCCACTCGTCAGCTTCGCGCCAAAAAGAACAAGGGCGACTGGAATGACTACCAAGGCAGCCAGAATGTTGGGCAGCGAACGATGCATTGTGATTCTCGGTGGGAGATACATATAAGACATCAAAATGTAGCGATTGTTCCCATACACATATGATTAATTACCAGCCGCATTTCAGTCATCAGCTTTGGTCCCAATCATTCTTGCGTCCATTCATTCCTATGTGAAGATTGGCTGCAGCCGCTGCTCACTCACCCTGCGGAAGGGATAGCTGTAAGCGAGTCGCTCCTCGAGCTCCGGGTCAGGAGCGTTCCGACCCTCGAGGAAGATCCATTCGATGTCGACGAACTCGCTGTTCTTCCACATCCCGATCCCCACCTGTCTCTCGAGGTCCAGCTCGTGCTTGGAGGCGACAGACAAACTTTGCAACGCGCCGAAGGCCCGGCCATGAAACTCGCGTGTAACCGGCAGAACGAGGAATCCGCACCCAGTGCGGGCGGAAGCCATTCGGTAAGGCAATTCGAATCTGTTGGCGCGCACTGCTTCCAACGCCTGGCGCAGCTGCTGCTTGAGTGCGCGCAGCTCGTACCGTCCGAGCAGAGCAAGCTCCGTCAGAATATCGTAACCGTCGGTGTCCGCATAGTCGCTTTCCTGCGCCGCAACTCTGCTCGCCAGAGTTTCCAGCACGAATGAGAACTCGCATGCTGTGGGTCCGCCGCGCGAGCGCGCCGCTCTCTCGAATCTCGAATCAGGAGGAGACGAGTAATCTTCCAGAAGATACTGCCCGATCAGCGCGTTTTCGCTCACCGCTGTCTCGGGAGAATCCCAATTGAGCAGGATGTCGCGCCGGAAGTTGAAGTAATCGAGGAGCTCGGCCGGTGTGACGAAGTGATGGCAGATCTCGAAGTACTCTGCGTCGCGCAGGATGTGGACGAAGCCGCCGGTTCGGTTTTTCTTGAATCTGCCTGCACGGAACGCGCGTGATTTGGCCGGGACGCGGTAGATGATCATGCTGACGAGCGAGTGCGGATCCTTTGCCGAAACGGTTATCCGGTGCCCAAAGTGATTCACTACTGACAGCGCCATGTAGCTGCCGAGCAAATCGCGCGTGTTCTGGATCTGCTTCATGCCTTTTCGCACGACGTAATTCGCAACCCACTTCTCGAGGTCGCCAGCCTTGGACGCGACCTTCGGTTCTCTCTCCCGCAGCTGAAAGATGAAGCCGATGTTGTCGAGAAGCAGCACCCCGTCGGCGAGCTCGACTTCCTTCTCGGCGCTGCCCGGAAGGGGGAGGGAGAAGGGGAGGGCGAGGGGGAGGGGGAGCTGGCTCGTGGAGAAAGAAAACGCTCTCGTGAATACGTTCGCGTGATGTTGGGCGACGAAATCGTGCAGGAGGCTGGCCGGTTCCCTGTCGCTCTCTTTCACGAAGGCTCGCTCAGAACCGTCTCGCTCGTCGCTCCCAGGCCAGCAGCAGCGCCGCGCCGACGAGACCGGTAATGACGCAAAAGAGGTAAAGCACGCGCAGACTCACCAGGCCGTAAAGCGGATTAGCGTCGCTGAACGGTCGCAAGGGACGCATGTCCCCGTGCATGATGCCATCGAGCACAGAGTGGAAGACGCCACCGAAGACTCCGCTCAGCACCGCAATTGGCATTCGGTACTCGGCCGCCAAAGCGTCGGGAATAAGGTCGCGTGGTCGGGCCCACCAGACACCAACGCGTGATACAATCAAACCGCACGCCAGCCCAATCAGTCCGCCCATTAGAAAGGTGTGGGCCTGCCGGTGGACCGGATAGCCGCCCTTGAGCATGTAGTAACCCGACTCGATGTCGATCACGATCTGCGCGACTGAGTACGCCGCCATCGAGAAATGTCGTGGGGCGACGGCCTTGATGAGCAGGCCCGGACCGAGATGAAAGGGAGTTGCGGGCATGGCGCTTCAGCCAATTTATGGTCGCGCCCTCTCACGAGCACTACTATTGGCCGATGAAAATCGGCCGGACGGCTTGGTGGTCCTCGATTGCGCTGCTCTGGCTGATGGCGTTCCCGCGGTTGGGGGCTCAGACCGACGAGATCCAGGTCTACACTGGCGAGGTCGAGACGCGGGGCAAGGCCAACCTTACCATTCACGCGAACTACACTCCGAGCGGCCGCACAGTCGCTGAGTTTCCTGGTGGCGTCGTGCCTCAGCGTTCGGTCAACGGTGCATTCGAGTGGGCGTACGGTGTTTCAGATTGGTTCGAAGCAGGAACATATCTTCCGGTTTACACGCTCACCCGCGATCGCAAGCTCGAGATCGATGGCGTGAAGTTGCGCGCGCTGTTCGCGGTGCCTCACGCGGAGACGAGAAGTTTTTTCTACGGCGTGAACTTCGAGCTGAGCTTCAATGCAAAGCGCTGGGACCAATCGCGAAATAGCGGGGAAATCCGCCCGATTGTCGGGACGCGAGCGGGTCGGTGGGATGTGATCGTCAACCCGATTCTCGACACATCGTTTGATGGCTTTTCCCGCCTCGATTTCGCACCGTCGCTGCGAGTCGCCTACAATGAGTCTCCCACCTTCGCGCTGGCATTGGAGCATTACGCCGATTTCGGCGCGCTGGGTCACATCGACAGTGGAGCGCAACAGGAGCAGAACCTCTTCGCGGTGGTCGACTTCGCGCGCAAGCTGTTCGACCTCGAGGCCGGGATTGGGTTCGGCTTGACCAACGCTTCTGACAAGCTGGTGCTCAAAACGATTTTCGCCCACACGTTCTAGGCGGCGATGTCGCTACTCGCGATGCGGGCTCACCGCGCGATCATTTGCGTGGCAAAAGACGCTGGGCAACGTACGTTGCCCACGTCGTGCCCCGACGCTGACCCGAGCTAGCTAACACGACCAGGATCGTTCCACTCGAAAGAACGCGCGCGATACTGCTATGACCGGCATCGCCATTTCCCGAATGCATCACTTCGGTAACGCGTCCATTTCGCACGTACACTCTGGCGCCATAGCCGTAGTGAATCTCAAACGGAGGGTCGCTCCGCACGTGCATTAGCGGCGACTCGAGCTCGAGCGTTTCCGCTCGCCCGAAAAGCCGCCCGTCGCGGATCGCCGTCAGCCAGCGGTAAATGTCTCGCGTAGTGCTGCGCATGCCATTTGCGCCCTTGTGTCCCCAGTCTCCTCCCTGGAAACTCGTTGAGCGCATCCGTGCCGGACGGAGAAGCTCGGTCGTTATGTACTTTTCCCACGTCACTCCCGACGCCACCTCGATGATCGCCGCCAGCAGCTGATAGTCGTCGTCCATGTATCGGTAATGAGTGCCCGGCGGGTAATCGAGCGGCTGAGCAAGGATCGCGTTGACAGCACCCTCTCGGCGTACGATGCCAGCGCCCGCCGAGTGTCCGCGCAGTCCCGAGGTATGGGTGAGAAGATGGAAAACGGTAATACCGCGTTTTGACTCGGGAGCGTGCGGAAAAAATCGGGAGATGGGATCGCTGAAGGAAAGGCGACGCTGCGAGCGAAGTCTGAGGATGGCTGCTGCAGTGAATCCCTTGGTCATCGAGCCGATGTTGAACCTGCTCGAGACACTGAGCGGTTTGCCAGTCTGGGGCGAGTACGCCTTTTCCATCTCGACGGTGTTGTCTCGCGCCACGAGTATGACACCTGCGAAACCACTATCGGCTTGCGCTCGCGCGATTGCTTCAAGACCGACGGGGGACTGTGCCCCGATCGGTACCGCCCACGACACAAGTGCAGCGACTGCTAAGACAGTCCTGTTCACTCAGTGCTCACCGCAGGGAGCTCATTAGGTCTGTATAGAGTAAGGCACTCTCCTCGTCAAAAAGACAAGCCACTATGCGATCGAAATCCCCCTCGTATGCTCGCATTGCACCGATGGCGATTTCCGCGGCGCGTGGCTTTGGGAATCGGTACGCGCCTGTCGATATCGCGGGAAAGGCAATCGAGCGAATCGTTCTTTCCTCGTTGGCGAGCTGAAAGGATCGCTCGTACGCCCGGCGCAAAAGGTCCTCCTCGCCTCGTCTGCCGCCAGACCAGACTGGCCCGACTGCATGGATTACAAACCGGCATTGCAACCGAAAACCCGGAGTGATAACCGCATCGCCCGTCGGGCAGGGGCCGAGCGGGACTGCTGCCTCCGCGAGCGCCGGCCCGGCAGCTCGATGAATCGCTCCATCCACCCCTCCACCGCCGCCAAGCGAAGAGTTGGCGGCATTTACGATTGCATCGACGTTCAGCGTGGTGATATCAGCCTGGACGATTTCAATCATCGCCGGTCCCAGGCGGATCCATTGTGTCCGAAAGCTAAGGAATGAGAGCGAGCGCCGTGAGAATCGACGCCGTGATGACAGATTTGACGTAGACAGCCCGCGCCTGACGCTGAAGCTGCTGCAAGTCTGCGGCGTCGGAGATCTCCTGCGGGCCGGTGTCCAGGTCGCGCAGACCGCGCGACGCAAGCTTCACTCACGTTTTGTCGCGCGCCTGATAGAAGCCGAGCGCGCCAACGTAGAACGGGACGAAGAGAGGAAGGCGCCACACCAATGGCGCACGAACCGCGACCAGGAGGCCGGCAATGATCACGCCGACGCTCAACGCCACTATTCCTACAGCGAGTCTCTTGCGCCGTTCTCGCGGGCCTATGTTGATGGCGCGCGCCGCGGGAGTGTCCATTCGCGTCCTCGACGCCGTTACTGACGCTCTATTTTAGCTGCGCTGACTGCAGCCGGCCAAGGTCAGCTGCGACCAGGTTGCCGGGATGTGCAATTCCTGCCAATCTAACGCGATGGGCGACAAGCACCGACTGCGCGACAGATTGCGGGCGACTGAAGACGGTTCGCCTGCGTGTCTCAACTGCGGCGCGCCACTCGCTGGCGCGTTTTGCGCGGCCTGTGGCCAGCGCGATGTCCCTCCCTACCCGAGTGTCCGAGAGCTTGCAGCGGAGGCGATCTCGGAGTTCTCGGGATGGGACGGGAGGCTGGCATCGTCGGTGCGAGCGCTGATTCTGCGTCCCGGCCTGTTGACGCACGAATTTCTCGAGGGGCGGCGCGCCCGGTACATCTCACCTCTTCGATTGTACCTGACGGCCAGCTTGATCTACTTCGTTCTCGCGGCCGCTGCGCCCAACGTCAAGCTCGAGTCGGGCAGGAGTTTATTCCTCGGGGTTCAGGTTGGGGCAACGACCACGGATTCCAATCGGCCGCAATCAAGGCCCGAGCGGGTTGCGAACGCTGGGTCGGTGGGTGTAGGCTCACGACGCGCAGAAGTTCACGTGCTTCCCCTTCTCACGCGCTCGGGGCTTTCAACAGCTTTCTTGAGCCCGTCGAGCACCATCGTCCAGTTCTTCGTGTATTCCTGGCGATTCTCCGACGTCAGCGGTTCGGCGTCGTTCTGATTAGTCTGAGTCAGCACGGCTTCGGTGCCGTCTTTTGTCGGTCGGAGATCGAAGGTTACGATGTGGTAATTCTCGGGCCGATCCTCCATGCCGGAGAGCGGACTCCAGTGCGTAAAGGCCAACCGCTTCTCGGGCTCGAATGTCTGAATGCTGCCCTTGTCTTCGTAGGGCTTGCCCTTCCAGTTGCCCCTGAAATAGATCGGACTGCCAACCCGCCAATCAGTCGAGATATCGGATCCAAAAAAGAATTGCTTGAGCGTGCTCGCCGTGGTGAGCGCTTTCCAGACCGCTGAAGACGGCGCTTTCACCGTGGTCCGCACCTGCGACGCCTGAACTGCCATTGGAGTCTCCTCCGCTTAATGTGCCGGCCGCGCCGCTCATCGCGTGCTTCGCGCCGACTCGGGCAGAGGCAGACCTCGGCAAAATCTCAGCCTGCGTTATACGGCGGAGGGCTCGCGAGCGCCTCTTAAGTTCCTGACATGTCGCAACGCTAATGCGGCAGCGATGGCTGTCGCCAGCACGATGAGGGCGTTGACGGCGGCAGTCACGACGAAGGCTTGAGTGAACGCATCGCGAGCGGCTGACAGCAACTCAGCACCGATTGGATCGCCCAATCGGTGCGCGACTGCCGATGCACCCCCAAGCGTACCACGCGCAATTTCGGTCGCATCAGAGGGGACGCCGCTCGGCAGGGCGGTCGCCATTGCGGCTCGATAGACGGCCATCCCGATGCTGCCAAGAATTGCGACGCCCAGCGCTCCGCCCAGCTCGGAGCTGGTCTCGGAAATCGCCGATGCGCTGCCGGCACGCTCGACCGGCGCGCTTCCCACAATGATGTCCGTCGCGAGGATGACCACCGGAGTAAATCCCAGCGAGTAGATGACGGATCCAGTCACGATGACTGCGAGTGGAGATGCCCTGTCGAGTAGCGTCAGCACCGCGAGTCCGATGGCCGCGATCACCAGACCGGCACCGATCAACTGCGTTGGAGGAAACCGGCGGGCCAGTACCGGAACGATCATGGATCCGATGATGAACATGCTGAACGACGGCAACGTCCAGAGACCAGCCTTTAGCGGCGTCAGTCCGAGAACGAGCTGCAGATACTGCGCGATGAAAACGTAGGCTCCAAATACAGCGAACGTCCCGAGCATGTAGGCAACTAACGCCGCGCTGAAAGCTCGTGATCGAAAGAGTTGAAGCTCAATGAGCGGATGCTCCAGCCGACGCTGCCGTTGCACGAAGACGACTCCGATCAGCACGCCCGCGCCTACGGACACCGCAGCAGCTAGCCCGAGCCCGTGTTCCGCTGCTCGCTTGAGCCCGTAGATAACCAACAGAATGCTGGCGAGCGAGAGCGCCGCACTGGGAAGATCGATTGGCCTTGCGTTGGGATCGCGGTACTCGGGCAACAGCTTCGGTCCGACAGCAAGGAGCAGCAACATGACCGGCACTCCCAGAAGAAATACCGAGCCCCACCAGAAATACTCCAGAAGCACGCCGCCAAGCAGCGGACCGACTGCGCCACCAATCGAGTAGCTGGTTACCCAAACGCCGATCGCGAAGGTGCGCTGGTGTGGATCGTGGAACATGTTCCGGATCAACGAGAGGGTAGAGGGTGCGATCGTCGCCCCGGCGACGCCAAGCAGAGCACGCGCCGCGATCAGCATTTCGGCGCTCCTCGAATACGCAGCGATAACCGACGCGACTCCGAAGGCGGCGGCGCCGAGAAGCAGCAATCGACGGCGGCCGATGCGGTCGCCGAGCGTACCCATCGTGATCAAAGAACCGGCGACGAGAAATCCGTAGATGTCGAGGATCCAAAGCAGCTGCGCGCTGGTAGGCTTCAGATCAGCGCTCAGGTGGGGCACTGCGAGGTTCAGCACCGTGAGGTCCATCGCGTATAGCACGCATGGCAACGCAATGACCGCGAGGCCAACCCACTCACGACGCGTTGCTTTTGAGTCCGCTACGACCGCTTCAGGCATTCGAGCGATGGAATGCGCGGAAGTTCATGTGAGGATCGGATTGTGCTCGGAGCTGGGCCAATATTGGCGGGCAATCGGCGCAATCTACCGCGCGGGCCGATCCCCAATCCAGTAGCGTGGGCCTGGGCCAAAGCGGGCCGCCCGGTCGCCTGGATTCGACAGTTGGCAACGCTCCAGCGAAAGACAGCCGCAGCCGATGCACTGTGTGAGTCCGGCCCTGAGCCGCTCGAGCTCCGAGATACGTTCGTCGATGCGCGACGTCCACGTTTTCGACAAGCGCGACCAGTCATGACCGGTCGGTGCGCGATGCGGAGGGAGCTTGGCAAGCTCTGTCCCGATCTCATCCAATGTCAGCCCGATTCTCTGCGCGAACACAATGAACGCGATCCGGCGGAGAACCGCTCTCGGATACCGACGCTGGCCACTACCGGTCCGCTCGGACCTGATGAGTCCCCGCTCCTCATAAAAACGAAGCGCGGATGCTGCGACGCCACTGCGCCGCGCTACCTCGCCGATCAAGAGCAAGTCTTCCATGCCGTTGAATCTATCGCGGCACGCACTTGACTTCAAGTTCACTTGAACTTGTAGATTGCTCTCAAGCTTAATCCGGCAGGAGTCAGCATGAAGACCAGTGCAAAAGAAAAAACCGTGCTCGTCACCGGCGCTTCGCGCGGCCTCGGACTCGCCCTGGCGCGTGGCCTCGCTGTGCGAGGCTGGAATCTCATCCTCACCGCGCGTGACGCCGAACGACTTCGATCCGTTCGCGACGAGCTCGCGACGCGAACTCACGTCGCCGCTATTGCTGGCGATGTCACTGATCCCGAGCATCGAAGCGCGTTGGCAGTCCTGGCCCGCGGACACGCAGGGCTCGATGCGGTCGTCAATAACGCCGGTGCACTGGGCCCGAGCCCGCAGCCAGCGCTCCTCGAGTATCCGCTCGATGTCCTGAGCAATGTTTTCGAAACCAACGTCATTGCGCCGCTCGGCGTGCTTCAAGCAGTGCGAGCGGAGCTCAAACCAGGTGCTCGCATCATCAACGTGACGAGCGACGCCGCCGTCAACCCGTACTCGGGTTGGGGTGGGTACGGGTCCAGCAAAGCCGCACTCGAACAGTTGTCCGCCGTGTTCGCGACGGAGAACCCATCGGTGAAAGTGTATTGGGTTGATCCGGGCGATCTCCGGACCGATATGCATCAGGCAGCATATCCCGGCGACGACATCAGTGATCGCCCGCTGCCCGAGGTGCGCGTGCCCGCTTTCATCACCCTGCTCGAGGGTGATCTCCCTAGCGGCCGTTACGTCGCGGCTGCCCTGGGACCCGCTGCGGTGGAAGCAGCGTGACGGCAACAGCAGCAGCAGCGCTCGATTTCCGGCTTTCTGACGACCTTGCCGCGCACGAGCCGCCCGAGGCCCGCGGACTCACGCGCGATCAGGTGCGACTGATGGTCTCACGGGTGAGCACCAATGCGATCGCGCACACACGCTTCTCGCATCTTCCGGATTTTCTCGGGCCGGGCGATGTGGTCGTCGTCAACACCAGCGCGACAATCAACGCGGCGCTTGACGCGGTGCGTGAATCGCATGATGGCAGCACCAGCGATGTGACGCTGCACCTGTCGTCACCGCTCTCGGGGCGCGAATGGGTTGTGGAGTTGCGGCGTCACTCTGAGAAAGGAAGCAGCCCGCTGCTGGACGCTGAGGCCGGAGAAGAGTTGCGTCTGCCCGCAGGTGCAACTGCAACGCTGGTCGCGCCCTATGTGCCGGACTCGGTCGGATCTTTTGGGGTTGCCGTCAGGCTTTGGATTGCCGAGCTAATGCTACCGGATGATCCGTTGACATACACGGCGCGGTATGGCTCACCAATTCGCTACGGCTATGTACCGAAGCCCTGGCCATTGCGGTATTACAAAACGGTTTTTGCCGCCGAACCCGGGAGCGCAGAAATGCCATCAGCCGGCCGGGCCTTCACGCATGAAATAGTTGAACGACTCACACGGAAGGGCGTGGGTTTTGTGCCACTTGTTCTCCACACGGGCGTGTCCAGTCTCGAAGCGAGCGAACCGCCATACCCGGAACGGTATCTCGTGCCATATGCGACGGCGCATGCCGTAAACTCAGCGCGTTCTCGCGGCTTGCGCGTCCTCGCCGTCGGAACCACGGTAGTGCGAGCACTCGAAAGTGTCGCTGAC
>DASWCI010000280.1:0-9627 GCA_036390195.1 Gemmatimonadaceae bacterium | reverse complement strand
CGGAAATCTCGACGAATTCGCCCAACGAAATAATTGGTTAAGGGCTCGACGGGGGTCGTCGATTCGACGTTCGACGCGTCGATAACGCGTGCCTTTTCCTCAGCGGTAAGCGCATTGAGCAGTCCGATCGTCCAGGCTCCGACCTTACCGGAGAGCTTGCCCGCGCCGATGATGGTCGTCGCGTCGGGAGCATCGACGAATCGCCCGTCCACGAAACGCTGTGGCGGTCGGCCGATTCTTCGGGAATAAAAGATCTGTTGACTCCCGTAAGAAGGACCACCGCTGATGACGCCGATATTGAAGATGTTCGCGCCCTCGACGAAAAAGGGGCGTTTCTCGGGGAAAAAAGTTTCGTACGCGGAGAGATTGACGACGGCGGGATCGACTTCGACCTGGCCGAAATCGGGGTTCACGGTGGCGGTGAGTGTGAGACCGCGCGGCAGACCGTATTTGAGATCTGCTCCCGCTGAGGGTTTGGTGTCGTTGGAGCGATAGAACGGATTCGCCGGATCGCCGGGAGCCCTCGTGAGCTTGCCGCTGACGTAGGGCATCAGCTCGAGACGACGCGGAGTCGGAATGTCGACGATTCCGCCGAGGTCGCCCTCGAACGACACAAAGCCAGGATCCGTCTGCTTCCACGGAGACCAGCTGTCACGTTCGTTCCGCCGGGCGATATCGCGCATCACCTGAAAACCCCAGATGCGCTCCACCCCCGAGGGCACGTTGCCGAATCGCAGCTGCGAGAACGGAATGCGGTATTCCGCTGTCCAACCCGCCGAATCGATGGAAGTCGCGACTTCCCACACCGCGTCCCAGTTCAGGTCCTCACCTTTATTGTCATCGAACTCCAGGACGTCCTTTTGCACCCCGCGCGGATTCACCGAAAATCGGAACGACGTGCGGCGATCGCGATAAGAGTCGACCATCAGGTGCAGCCAGTCCGAATAGATCCCCGTGACATCGCGGCGCGCGAGCTGTGCGGCGATCGAATCCGGACGCGCGTCGAACATCCGCACGCCGACGTAGAGCGCGTCGTCGTCGTAGAGAACTCGCACTTCGGTCGGGTCGGTGGGCTTGGCTCCGACCTTGGGATAGCTCTGAGTGAAATCGCCCGATGGAACAGCCGCCGCCCACGATGGCTCGTTCAACTTTCCATCGATGTTGATGGCGCCCGTGGCGCGGTTCGCTCGCATTACGCGACCTGACGGTGGTGCCCCGGGGGCCGATGGAGTCGAAGTCGGGGCCTTCGGTTGCGGCGGATAGGGGGGACTCTGGGCGACAGCGTTTGAAGCGCCGAGGACGATCACCCCGCCGAAGCACCAGCATGAACGAACCAGGATCATCGCGAAGAGAACGGGTTAGAGGGCCGGGCCATGCCGTTGCTGTCCCGAGATTTAGACAGCGCTCAGGTCCCAAGGGTTGGATAAATCAGAAGGTGGGAACGACCGCACGCTTATTTCTTCGGCGCGCCTCCGATAGGCCCACCTCCGGCGGGTGCACGACCCGCAGGACCATCGGCGGTCACCCCCTGCATCTCGAAAAGCTTGTCGTGCACTTTCTGGGGCGTCATCGCTGGCGAGTTGTGACACGCCGCATGGGGATCGTTCTCGAAATCCCGGATCAGATTTCTGGACTTTGCCAACTCGCTGGCGTTGCCTCGTACCGTGATTGCGGAGATTCCCGAGCTCGGAAGATAATAAGTGGCCCCTTGCGAGCGGACGTAGGGATTGATGATGTCCGCGGCCTGCTGCGGGGAGAGGCACGAAAGAGAAATCGTCTCGGTGCGCAACGCCGAGTGACTACCCTTCTCGGCGTTGTTCATCATTGGGATGATGGTAGTCGCCGCGGCGATCCAGATCGTAACGACGAGGGCCGCGCCACTCAGCATCACGACCAGACTACCGACGCGGCGGCGCCGCGACAGGCGCCCAGCCGTCTCCGCTACAGTGATCGGATTGCTCAGCGGCGGAAGGGTGTTGAGCACGCTCGCAGCGTTGTACTCCCTGTCGCGGAGAAGCGTCGTAAGACGCGCGCAATCCGGACACCTCGCGCAGTGCATCATCACCGCCGAATCCGGTGGCAGCTCCCGCAGCGAGCCCGTCGCCAGCTCTGCAAGGCATTCCGCGCAGGTCATCGCGACAGCTCGCTATAGCTCGGATGGGTCGCGAGCAGATTTTCGCGGATGGTCTTGCGCGCCTTGAAGAGATTGGTTCTCACAGACACGGGCTTCATGCCTGTTCGCTCGGCGACCTCGGCAGGCGAGAGTCCTTGCAGGTCGACGAGGTCAAATATTTCCCGCTGTCGCTGAGGAAGATTGGAGAACAGCTCACGAATAATGCTCGCCGCACGCTCGCGATCTACACGCCCGCCAGGATCGGTAGTGTAGACGTCGCGCAGTGGCTGAGCCGCCGGAGAAAGCGCCAGCCGCCCGCGACGCCTGCTCTTTCGACGCATCTGCGTTGCGGCTCTGCGCGTGATCCTGTACAGCCACGCCTCAAGCGGTCCATCCGAGCGATATTGATCGAGCTGGCGATGCGTCCGAACGAACACTTCCTGTGTGATATCTTCCGCGTCGTCGGGATCCGCGGCGAAGATCAGCGCCCAGCGAAACACTGCCGGCTGGTACCGCGTAACGATCGTCGTGAATGCCGAGTCGTCGCCAGCGGCGGCAAGCGAAGCCAGTTGGGCATCGAGTGCATATGCCGCCCGATCGCGGTACGATACGCTTTCGGATTGACTCGCCTCGCGCTTCCTGCGTTTGCGAAATCGGTAGCGGCTCATCGGCAGGCTAATATATGGTTGCAGGAGCATGGCGCCCGATTGCACGAACACGTGAGATCTCCATAGTGCTTCCTTGCGATGATGTCACGACTCGCCGGCGCGTTTACTAGAGGAGAGAGCGGATCCAGCCCCCGTCGACAGCAATCGAGCTGCCTGTGATGTAGCTCGCGCGCTCAGAAGCGAGAAAGGCGGCGAGGGCGGCGAATTCGCGCGGCTCTCCCAATCGTCCCATCGGAATCTCCCTTTCCCACTTCGCGAAAGCATCCTCCGCGGAACCGCCTGACTTTTCTCCGGTGGCGCGGGCGAGCTGCCCTACCCGATCGGTACGGGTATAGCCGGGCATCAGGTTGTTCACAGTCACGTTGAATGGCGCCATTTCGTTCGCGAGCGTGCGCGCAAAACCGGTGACCGCGGCGCGCAAACTGTTCGATAGCATCAGCCCGTCGATCGGCTGCTTCACTGCTATCGAAGTGACATTGAGAATTCTACCCCAACGCCGCTCCTTCATTCCGGGGAGAACGGCGCGCGTGAGCCCGACGACGCTGAAGAGAAGCAGTCGCGTCGCCGATTCCCACATCTCGGGAGTGTAACTGTCAAACGAACCACTGGGTGGACCGCCGGAGTTGGTGACGAGAATGTCGACCCTGCCGAATTTGTCGAGCGCAATTTTCGTGACCCGATCGACTCCCGATTGCTGAGAGACATCCGCCGCAACGTCCACGACATTGACTCCGGAGGCTTGGCGAATCGATTCCGCGGTCTGACGGAGAGTGTCCACTCCTCTCGCGCACACGACCAGGTTCGCTCCTTCCGCCGCCAACTCCTCGGCGATTGCCCTGCCGAGCCCTTTGCTGCTGGCCGATACCAATGCGACTTTGCCGCGAAGACCGAGGTCCAAGATCAGCGTCTCAGATAGTCGTCTTTCTTGTCCAGCCAGTCCTGCCTCGGTGGACTGAAGACATCGACGTCGAGCGTCTCCTCGAGTGCTTCGGCCTTGTGCGGCACCTGCGACGGAATCAGCAATACTTCGCCAGCGCGCACAGTGATCTCCTCCGATTCATCGTCGCCGATCCAGAACTTGAGCGCGCCCTCCAGGATGTAGGTGAGTTGCTCGTTCTCGTGCGAGTGCTTCGGCACGATGCATCCCTTTTTGAGGTAGACGTGCGCGAGCATCATGCGATCTCCGGTAATCAGCCGTCGCTCGAGCATGTCGGAGACGCGCTCTTTCTTCATCGAGTCCCAGCGGTAGAAACTCCATTCGTTCTTTCGAGTCATCAGAGCTCCTGCGTCTCCGTCATCGTGTTACGGGAGGGGCGTCGCGATCGTACACGATCCGGCCACCGACGATCGTGTACTCGACCTTAGCGTCGCGAATCGTCTCCAGCGGAATTTTGGTCAAGTCGCGATCGATGATGACTAAATCGGCGAGCCTGCCCGACGCGAGCGACCCCTTCTCGTTTTCCTCAAAGGATGCGTACGCTCCTCCAGTGGTGTAAGCGCGCAGCGCATCCTCGACCGTGATCTTCTGCTCCGGAATCCAGCCGTCAGGATGCTTGTCGTCCAAAGTTCTTCTGGTGACCGCAGCATAAACCCCTTCCAGCGGCGTTGCCGGCGCGACTGGCCAGTCGCTGCCAAACGCCAACCGCGCACGGGTGTCTCTCAACGAGCGAAATGCGTAAGTCGTTTTGGCGCGCTCCGGACCAATCACCTTTTCCGCCCAGCGACCGTCGTCGATCGCATGGTACGGTTGCATGCTCGGGATGACCTGCAGCTGGGCGAAGCGCGAAATGTCGGCGGGAGCGATGTGCTGGGCGTGCTCGATTCTGAACCGCCGATCACGGGGACCATTCTCACGCTCCACTCGCTCGAAGATATTGAGCTGCAGGTTGATGGCGCGGTCTCCGATCGCGTGAACGATCACGTGCAGGTGTGCCTGATCAGCGTTCGACGTCCAGGAGTAAAGGTTCTCGGGCGTGTTGACTAACAGACCGGTGTCGTTCGGCGCATCGGTGAATGGTTGAAGCATCGCTGCGGTATGCGAGCCGAGCGATCCGTCGACGAACCCCTTCAGTCCGCCGATGCGAAGCCAGGAGTCACCGCGTCCGCGCGCCGCAACCGTGTCTCGCAACTGCGCCCAGGTCGAGAGCGGCACTGCGGCGTAGATTCGAGTGCGCAAGGTTCCGGCGCGATGTGCTCGCTCGAAAACCGCGAGATCCACCCAGGTACCCATGTGATCGACCGACGTCACGCCGTTCGCGTTCGCGTATGTCATCGCCGCGTCAAGAGCGCGATCGAGCACCGCCGGCGGCGGATCCGGAACCGCCCGATCGATCAGGTCCTGCGCATTGTCCTTGAAGATTCCGGTCGGCTTTCCGGACGCGTCGCGAACAATGGTGCCGCCCGCAACGTCTCCGCCTGACATAGGAACTTTGGCGGCGCGCAGCGCAGCGGTGTTGGCGAGCGCCATGTGTCCATCCAGGCGGTTGATCCACACCGGATTATCCGGCGTAACGGAATCAATCCATGAGCGCTGGGGCAACTCGCCGCCCCAGTTCTGGTGGTCCCATTCTCCGCCGGTGATCCACGTGCCGGCCACGGCGCTCGCCGCAAATGCCTTGATCCTCGAGATGAATTCTGCCGGCGAGCGAGCGTCACGAAGGTGTACGGAAGCGAGGTTCAACCCGCCAGCGAGAAAGTGCACGTGCGAGTCGATGAATCCGGGGACAACCATGCCGCCACGCGCATCGATTACTCGGGTTTGCGGTGAGATGCGGGCTCGAATCTCCGACGTCGATCCAACCCCCGCGATCCGATCGCCGCTCAGCGCGACAGCTTCCGCCCACGGGTCATCGGCCTCACCGGTCCAGACGACGCCGTTTACTATCGCGATGGTGAGGGGCTGCTGGTTGGTCGTCATCGACGTCGCGCAGGTGAGGAAGAGGGCGCAGATCGAGAGAGGCAGGTAGAAACGCACCGCCAAAAGCTAGCGAAATTCTTGGCTACGGGGCTTGAGTTTCCGCGGTTGGATTGGCGCGTCTATAAATAAGGTGGGAGGAAGTCATCGCCCAGGAAGATCCGATAAGCCGGAAAGATTACAAATTGGGAGAGGTACAATGAAACTGAACAGTCATCGGAATACGGTTCTCGCTTTGGCGGCGGTTGCGGCGCTGACGACAATCGGGCGCACCGCGGAAGCGCAGAGGCGATCGCAGATCCATCCGTCCTTCTACAGTGGTGCGGAAGCTGATACGAGAAATCAGCAGTTCTATCTCCTCGGCATGTATGTAGGTACAGGCGGGCTTGGCTGGTCTCCGTTCTTCAATGTCAACGGCTACACCCTTCGATATCGTGGGCCGAGCAGCCTTTCCAGCACCAGCAGCACGCTGAGCGCAGTGTTGCCGACGCTTGGGATGGCGTACGCTGGCCGCAGGAGCGGCGTTTCGTTCGGTGCCGGCTATGCCTTCGTCAACAAGGAGAATCCCGGCGCGCCGGGAGCCGAGGGCGGTGGAAGCAGCGGCGCGACCGCGAGCCTCAGCGCCTACCAGAATGGAAGTGGCAGGAGATCGCTGCGCACCCAGCTGCTTTCGAACTACAACTTCGACAGCCGGTACGTCTGGGGACGTGGTCGCGCGTCCGTTCCATTCGGTTACTCGAACAGACACCCGGCACGCATTGGCGCGGAAGTAGTCGGCCAGGGTGGCGGCACGGATGCACGGAAGAGCAATTCCTTCGAGGTTGGGCCCACACTCGAATACGCGTGGACCCCTCGCCTCAGAACTACCGGCGTCGTTGGCTATAAGTCTGTCGGCGGTCCGAGCTTTCCGAGCAGAGAGAATGCGGCGTACTTCAAGCTTGAGTTTTCATTCTCGCCGTGATCGCCTGATCGAACTACTCCGCCAGCGCAAAACCCCTGGGGAAATCTCTCCAGGGGTTTGTTTTCTTACGCTGGATAAAACTCAGGCTAAGTAGGCTGGAAGACCTCAATCGCCAGCTCTGATGGGACCCGGCCGGCGCACCAGCATTTTCTCCAGTTGCTGCTTCACCTGAGGCCACTCTTCGTCGAGTACGCTGTAGTAGATACTGTCGCGGTAGCGGCCGTTCCACATCAGTGTGTGTTTGCGAAGGATTCCTTCTTCCTTCGCTCCAATGCGCAGCATTGCTTTGCGCGACGGCGCATTTAGCACGTTTGTCTTGAGCTCGACTCTAACGCAATGCAGCTTCTCAAAAGCGTGAGTCAGCATCAGGTATTTCGCCTCCGTGTTGATCGCAGTTCGTTGCCACGGCCGCGCCAGCCAGGTCCAGCCAATCTCGATGCGCCGATTATCGGAGTCGTAATTGCCGAAGCGAGTGCTTCCGACGACTCGCCCGGATGATCGCTCGATGGTGACGAAAGGCAGACTCGTTCCCTCGCGTTGAGCCTTGAGCGCGGATTCCATGTAGTTGTGCATCTCTTCCGGCGTGCGAACGACGGAGACGGTGTAACGCCAGATCTCCGGATCAAGACCGATTTCCGTAAGTTGCGCATGGTGCTCGAGGGTCATCGGCTCGAGACGCACGAAGCTTCCCTCGAGCGCTACTGGCTCAAGAGTGCGACCCGCCTTCGCCACGTCAGCCCGCCACCGGTGCCGGCGCCGGCGGCGTGAGCGGGACTACCGGATGCTTGAGATGAAATCCGGTTGCATCCTGATAGGCCCGCGCGACAGCCAGAACTTTAGCTTCCTCAAAGAGTCCGCCGAGAAGAGTGAGTGACACCGGCGTGCCGTCATCGCGGAAGCCGTTCGGAAGGATTACAGCCGGATGGCCCGTGAGATTCGTAGCCACGAGCTGCGAAAGATTAGCGGCGCCGGTCGGCGTCACGATCACATCGACGGTTTGCATCAGATCGTCCCACTTTTGAATTGCGATCGATCGAACTCGATTCGCGTTCACATAGTCGACGGCGGGAATGAAGCGCGACGTTCGGAACGAATTCGGCCAATCGAATTTCCCCTGCTGCACCAGCTCCTTGTCCCGATCCGATCTAGTCAGCTCGTCGAACGACGCTGCTGCCTCCGCGCTCAGAATCAGACGCATCGCGTCGTAGGGAAGGTCCGGTAGCTCGACCGGTATCAGGTTGATCCCGAGTCGGCGGAACACATCGAGCGCGGCATCGTCGAATTGTTTTGTCGCGTGCAGCGTGCGCTTGGCGTCGCTTGGATCTGTCTGAGGTGTATCGAATGCTGATTTCACGTATCCGACCCGGAGCTTCTTCGGCGAGAGAGCTGCGTTCCAGTGATAGGTCGCGGGAATCACGCTCTTGTCCTGGCCGTCGGGTCCATAGATCGCATCGAGCACGATGGCGCAGTCTTCGACACTTCTACAGATGGGCCCCAGCTTGTCCATCGTCCAGGAGAGCGCCATGGCACCCGTGCGCGGGACTCGGCCGAATGTTGGACGCAAGCCGGTAGTTCCGCAGCGCGTCGAAGGTGATGAGATCGATCCCAGAGTCTCGCTTCCGATCGAGAATCCGACCAATCCCGCAGCGGTTGCTGATGCTGGACCAGCTGAAGATCCGCTCGAGCCCTGATCTACCTTCCACGGATTTTTCGTGGTGGCGCCAAACCAGATGTCACCCTGCGCCAGCTCGCCGAGCGTGAGCTTTGCCACGAGGACGGCGCCAGCAGCGTCGAGCCGCTGCACCACGGTCGCATCGGTATCGATCACCTGATTCCTGAATGGGCCCGCACCCCACGTAGTCTTGTAGCCGCGGACCGCGAGGAGGTCCTTGGCGCCCCAGGGAATGCCGTGCAGGGGTCCGCGATAATGGCCGCGTCTGATTTCCGCGTCGGCGGCGTGCGCCCGCGCGAACGCGCGATCCTCGGTCAGAGTAATGACGCATCGGAGAACCGGATCGTATTTCTTGAGCCGCGCGAGGTACATCTGAGTGAGCTGCACCGACGTCACGCGCTTGCGGCGCACCAGCTCCGATAACTCAGTCACCGGAAGAAGCGCGAGCTCATCGAGGTCGGCGGGTACGGCGCGATGAGTGACTTTGCTTCGCACCATCGGTCGCCGGGGTTCGATTTTCACCTGCTTTCCCGGCGGCAGCGGATCGAACACGATTGCCGGACTCACCGAATTCGCGAGTGAAACTTTGTGCAGCGCCTCGATCCTCTGCTCCTGCTGCTTCAGGCCGTCGAGCATCAGCTCGCGCTCGCCTGAATCGAAGTGAACGCCAGCGACCTCTTCGGCGCTGGCGATAGTGTCGACAGTGATCTCCGCGCCGGCAGCGAGCTTCGCCCACAACACGCCTGGAAAGAGCGTCGAGCCGAGGCCGACGCCAGCGAAGTAACTCACGAACGCGCGGCGGTCCAATTCCATGGTCCCTCTATTATCTACAGTTGTTAACTCCAACTGAACGGGCGGGAGGCGTCAGCTGGTAGGCTCGAGGCGTTAGCTGACCACGTCGGGACGTCACTAGCACCATGCCGAGTAAAAGCACCTGCCTGTGCCGTACAACGAGTAGGAGCGTCCCGACGTCGTGACCCTCGAGCCTCGCGCCTGCCTCGCTGACGCCTCCCGCCCGTTCAGTTGCAGTTCATACCTTATCTAATGCGCAGCGTCCAGTTTGCTAGAGCTGCGACTTCGAGAATGCCGGCTCCCCGTCGAATTCCTGCAGCTTCTCGATGTGCATCCAGCGGTGTTTGGCGCCGATCCCGCCGAGAAGGGAAAGAATCTCCGCATCTCCAAAGCTCGTTGTCGCTTCGCGGAGCACGAATCGACATCGGAAGTGATCGACGAGCGATACGCGACGGTCATTCGAGGGAAAGACCAGCGCGCCGCGATTGGTTATCATCTGCAGTTTGA
>DASWCI010000279.1:0-4074 GCA_036390195.1 Gemmatimonadaceae bacterium | reverse complement strand
CGTTCGACGGTTGCTCCGCCGGTGTCTGGAGAAGAATGAAACCAATCGATTGCGCGCAATAGCCGACGCGCGGCTCGAGATCGATGACGCGCAGCAGTCCAACCGCGACGCGGCGCCATCACGGACCGCTCCACAGTCCAGAACCGAGCGGTTCGTGTGGGCAAGCGTGGTGGCCTTCCTTAGTTTTGTCGTGCTGGCATTCGGCGTGTGGTCCAATCGACGACTTCCTGCACCGCCCGAAGTGCGGTTCGCACATCACCACACCGGAAGTCGCTGGTCCAGTCTTCCTCTCATCAGTCGCTCTTTCTCCAGACGGACGACAGATTCTGTTCGTCGCCGACTCAGACGGCCAGCCGCACCTCTGGGTCCGTGCGGTCAACTCTGTCTCAACGCGCCCTTTGGCTGGGACGGGAGGTGCGGTGTTTCCGTTCTGGTCTCCGGATGGCCGTTCGGTTGCGTTTTATGCGGACGGGCTTCTCAAGCGGCTCGATCTCGATGGTGGCCTGGTCCGCACATTGGCAAAAGCGACCGTGGGAGTAGGAGGAACCTGGAGTCGCGACGGGATCATTCTCTTTGTTCGCAATCCAGCCAGCGCGATCGTGCGCGTATCAGCAGAAGGCGGTCCGACGGTTGAAGTGACGCGGCTCGACGCCGGCCACGTGGGACACGCCTTCCCCCACTTCCTTCCGGACGGGCGGCACTTCTTGTACTACGCAACCGGTGTCCCGGACTCGCGAGGGATTCACGTCGGCCAGCTCGATGGATCGTCGTCGCGGCGCCTCCTGGATGCCGATGGGGGTGGAGTTTATACGAACGGCCATCTGCTGTTTATTCGGCAGGCAAACGTCCTCGCGCAAGAGTTCGACGCCAAGCGTTTCGAGTTGAGAGGGAGTCCGTTTCAAGTCGCCGAAGGAGTGTTCGGCCGGGCAGGGGGGCAATTCCTCACGTTATCGGCGAGCGCCGGGGCGTTCGCATTCCGCGCCGGTGAAGCCCGCTTCGCCCGGCAATTCACATGGGTCGATCGATCGGGCAATCAGATCGCGACCGTGGGCGACCGTCTCGGCGACCCGGACGGCATCTCGTGGTCACCGGATCGTAGTCAACTTGTCTTCTTCGAAAGGGGAGCGACGAGCTCCAATCTTTGGTTGCTCGATACTCGCCGCGGCGTCGTGAGCCGCTTCACGGATGATGCCGACGAGGACATCTTTCCGCTATGGGCTCGCGATGGCGACCGAATCATTTACTCCGTGATTCGGAACGGCCAGCTTTCGCTCTACCAAAGACACATCGGCACCGGTCAGAAGGAGTTGCTGATTCAATCTCAGAGTGAAGAGACATTTGTTTCTGACACGTCGCCGGACGGACGCTACATCGTTTATCAACGTAAGGACGCGAAAACAGGGTGGGACATCTGGGCGCTGCCCCGTGAAAGCAACGCGACGCCGATACCGGTCGTTCAAACCGACGCAGACGAGCGCGCGGCTCGGCTTTCTCCCGACGGTCGATGGGTTGCCTTCGTGTCGAACAACTCGGGCGTGTTCGAGATTTACGTACAACCGTTTCCGGGTCCAGGGCGGCGGTGGCAGGTTTCCACCAAGGGCGGAGATCAGCCGCAATGGCGGCCGGATGGTGCCGAGCTGTTCTATATCGCGCCCGATGGAAGACTCATGGCGACATCAATCAAACCGGCAGCGGATCACCAATCCGTCGATATCGGTCCACCTGTCCCTCTCTTTGCCGCCCAGATCGGTGGCGCGGGTCGCCCCGTGCTTGGGGCCGATTACGTCGCGTCGGTCGATGGGCAGCGCTTTCTCGTAAACCGGCTCCTGCGGGATACGGGCGGCACGCCACTGAGGGTCGTGCTGAACTGGGGCGCCGGCCAGTAACCGTTCCGGTCCCGTTCGCGCAGCCGGGCGACAAACGCCTTCAGGTATCTGGCGACAACTCCGTGGAGTGGGTTCTCTCCGGATCGCGGGGCCGTTAGACAGCGGTCGCCACAAAGGCATCGCTGAGTTTGGAACTTCGGGTTAGTGGACGTATTACCGGCATATCGGAGAAATGATGTGCCGGCAACCTTGCGCTCGTGGCAAAGATATCCTTCCCTCAACCGCATTTCCGGCAAGGTTATGCTTGCCACCAAGCCTGCCTCACAGGGGCAGTGGTGGTGGTGGCGTGATTGAGATCCCGGATCGCTTCGTGAATTTCTTGTCGGATCAAATTCCAGTCCGCGCCGCGCTCTCGCTGAGAAGCAATCTGTTTGCAAGACTTCCTTCCACAATGGGCGCAGCGCATCATTCGCCGCAGGCTATCCCTACAACGCGATTCGCGGTATTGCGAATAAACGTGAGCCCGGCATCGATACCGGAGTCGAGATTTTGGAACTGCGGAATTGAACTCAGGTCCCAGGAGGCACGTTCAGGACTAATCCACACTTAGGGCATGGGGTCGCGCACGGGTTCAAACTCGCCGTCGAGGTTGGGTTCGAATCGAAACCGGGTGAAGCGGTCATCGCGGAGGATGTAAAGGCCATTTGAGGTTCCGATGAAGAGTGCATTGTTCTGGCGAATCATGGCAAGGACGATATCCGGAACGTTGTATCGCGTTACGTTGCGAGTGGAAAGGTCGTATCGAATGAGACCGCCAATGCGTTGTGCGCCTTCCGAATAGTTCACCAGACCTGCCCAGACGGCATCGCTCTCCCCAAACAACGCGGATACGGACCAATCCACGAGTTCTGGAATCGAAAATATTGTGAACTGTTTCGCACGTGTGTCGAAATAACCGAGACCACCAACACCAGTGGTCCCCTCGCCGTCATAGAACGCCTTTCCAAACCAGATGCGCTCGCCAACAACCTGGTGACCACCCACCCGCTCGTCGATGGTCGAATTCCGGTTGTAGCCGTCCCGCACACGCTGCGGCCGCGCCCGCGCGAATTGATCGTAAGTGGACTGCGGTAAAGGCTCGGAAATCGGTGAACGGTACGAATCCGATAGCGGATGCGAGACCGGGTCCGGCACATTGCCCGACGGACCGAGCTGCACATCGATAGTCTGACTAGCTTCATCTCCGCACGACACAAATGCGGTTTCGCTAGTCTTCACGCTCGCACACACGCGGTTCTCGATGGCTTGAACGCGCACGACGCTCGCCGTGGGATTATCAAGAGCGATGACCTTGAGCACCTTTCGCGCTGCCAAATCGAAGAAGAATTTCAAGGAAGTTTGTCCGGCGTAATCGGAATCGACGTTGCGTTCGATTACAACTGAGTTGCGATCCACGCGCGTGACGCGCGCCGAAAACAATGCTCCCAGCCCGAGGCTCGGGTCTCCCAGATCCCAAGTCCGACCAGTTTTTTCCGAAATCGCCAATCTCAGCGATTCTCCGGGACCCAAGCCAACGATGTTCATCCCATACTCGCCCATCGACGGATAATTCATTTTCCGCCCGCCGATCAAGAGCAGAGTGTGTTCGGGATCGATGGCTACGGCATGCGAAACGTCAGCTGCGGATGGCAAGGCCTGGATCAGGAAGATCCCTAACAGCGAACTCATATACACACCAGGCATTTTACTCGAAAGGCTTCATTGAATGCTTTCAGAAGCAATCGGGCTATTTCCAACTGACCGGTTAGACTAACTCGCGTTGCCTTTCTTCAGAGTTGATCCGCAGGACTTTGCGATTGTCAGGCGTCGGCAACTGGACGGGTAACCGGCAGGTCGGAAACTGGCCGCTTGCTCAGTTAATAGTAACTTCTACGGTTTGCCGACTACCGCGTCCAAGTGGACCGGATGCGTAAACACCTGAGCTTTTATCGCGTGGATGCGTCGCGAGCTCATGGGGTCGCGATAGGTTTCTGCCGGAGCTTCGTCTATCTTGTCGCGGAAATCCGGCGGATACAACCGCAGCAAGAGCCTGAACCAGCAGTCGGAATTCACGCCAAAATTCCATCCAGTTCAGCGAGATCCCGGGGTGTGAGTTTCCACGAGACTGCGCAGCTGTTCGCACGCACCTGATCCGGAGTCTTTGCTCCGGCGATAACGCTACAGACCTCGGGCCGGGCGGCGAGCCAGG
>DASWCI010000278.1:0-3581 GCA_036390195.1 Gemmatimonadaceae bacterium | reverse complement strand
TTGCTTTCCGCCGTACCCGTCGCCGATCCGAAAGCAAGAAAGGAGCGAATCATTCTGCAGGGCGACGTTCCCTCACCCGCGAATCCGCCGTCTGGGTGCGTGTTCCATCCGCGCTGTCACCATCCTGCCAAGGACGCGGCGTGCGCCGCGATCGTTCCTCCGCTCGAAGAAAAAACACCGGGACATTTCGCGGCCTGCATCAAGCAGCCGCCGACGACAGTGAGCTGGGAGCAACAAAAGAACGCCGGTGGCGTACAGCCACCTGAGAGATATCTTCCGCTCGCTGCTGTACACGCGTAACGACCCCCTCTTACCCTTCCGACAATGGCCAGAGAATCGAGAGACGTTTTTCAGCAGCCTTCGGCGGGAACAGTAACACACGACGAGCCGCCACCGGGAATTGCGCGCGGCGCGAGCCAGCGGACTTTCTTCGGACACCCCGTAGGTCTCTCCACTCTGTTCTTCACCGAGATGTGGGAGCGTTTCTCGTACTACGGGATTCGTCCGCTTCTGGTGTTGTTCATGACGGCCGCGCTGGCGCAGGGCGGATTTGGGTTCGAGCGAACGACGGCGTCTTCGATCGTCGGCATCTACGCCGCATGCGTCTACCTCGCTTCGTTGCCCGGCGGCTGGATCGCCGACCGATTGCTCGGACTTCGACGCGCGATCTGGTACGGCGGAATTCTGATCGCGCTCGGACACCTCTCGATTGCGCTGTCGATAATCTTCGCGCACTCGGCGTTCTTCATCGGTCTGATTTTCATCGTCCTCGGTACCGGTCTGCTTAAGCCGAACATATCAGCGATTGTTGGCGATCTGTATCCGGAGGGTGGAGCGCGTCGCGACGCGGGATTTTCGATTTTTTACATGGGTATCAACATCGGTGCGCTCGTTGCGCCACTGATCACGGGCTACCTCGGCGAGCGCATCGGCTGGCATCTGGGTTTCGGCGCAGCGGGAGTCGGAATGGTGATCGGTCTCATCACCTATCGGCTGCGCGCCGACAAAACGCTCGGTGACGTCGGCACTGTAGCCGCTTCGCGCGACGAACGAGAACATCGACGAGTCAGGATATCGGTCGGCATCGGCGTTGCCGCCATTGTGCTGCTCGTTGCGCTGACGATGAGCGGCGTGCTGCACATCAATCCTGTCTCGATGGCGCAGAAGATGAGCCTCGTCATGGCGGGGCTCGCGCTCGCGTATTTCATCTTTCTCTTCGTCGGTGGCGGGCTCGACATCGAGGAGAAAAAGCGGGTGGTCATCATCATCCTCCTCTTCATATTCGCGACGATCTTCTGGTCGGCGTTCGAGCAGGCGCCGACGTCGCTCAATCTGTTCGCCCGCGATTACACCAACAGAGTCGTGTTCGGCTGGGAGATGCCGACCCTCTGGCTCCAGGCGGCGAACTCGGTGTTCGTCATCGTCCTTGCGCCCGTTTTCGCAGCGCTCTGGATCGGGCTCGGAAGACGCGGAAGAGATCCCTCCAGCGTGGCAAAGTTCGCATGGGGCTTGTTCTTCGCCGGATTGGGATTCGTAGTGATGCTCGTCGCCTCCAACATAGTGCTCAACGGCGGCGGCAATATTCGTGTTTCACCCTGGTGGCTCGTGTTCAGCTACTTCCTCCAGACGCTTGGCGAGCTGTCACTTAGCCCGGTGGGACTGAGCTCCATGACCAAGCTTGCGCCCTTGAAGTTCAAGGGACAGATGATGGGGGTCTGGTTCATGGCCGCGGCTATGGGGAACCTGATCGCCGGGCTCGTCGGTGGCCACGTCGATCCCGAAAAGCTGCCGGAGATGCCTACTCTATTTCGCCAGACATCAATCTCGCTGTTTATCGCGGCAGTGGTGTGCGGGCTGCTTGTTTTCCCGGTGCGCCGAATGATGAGGGGAGTGCCAGCAGGGAATCGTTAGGTCGCGGCGTGTCGCGGCGGGCAGGTCACGGCGTTTGCTCGAGCATCCACAGAACTGAAGCGGGGAGCTGTAAGCGTGGCGGCTTTATAGCTCGGAGCTGCCATACAGGCGCTAGAGATGCGCGCGACCTAGTTTCACGGAGTCCTTTACGCGGCGGGAAAAGCTACCGGCTAGGCAGCTGCCGAGCTAAACGCTCCCCGCTTCAGTTCTGTGGACGCCAGTCTCAGCGCTCCAATCTCGACGCCGAAGGCCCTTAACGCGGAGGTGGAAATGTTCAGACTTGTCAGTACAGTGTTGGTCCTGGTCCTCGGCTCGTCTGCAGTCGCTTTGGCGCAAATTCAGTCGCCGCCGCCGCGAGAACCCGAGATTACAACCTGGGGGCGTGGAGAGGTGAAACTTGCTCCGAATTACGCCTACGTTCTGTTTGGTGTCGCCACACAATCTGCCAGCGCAGTCGAAACCGCATCAGAGAACGCCCGCAAAATCGCGGCGGTATTGAATGCGCTGCGAGCGCTCGGCCTGACAGAGCAGCAGGCGACGACATCCGGATACACTCTCACCCAGGCGTACGAATATCCGAAGAATGGGCCGCCAAAGCTGACTGGGTTCGCTGCGCGTAACACCATCCGCGCCGAGATTCGCCGGCTCGATGACGTCGGGAAGGTCATCGATGCAGCGATCAACGCCGGAGCAACGGATGTCTCGTCGATTCAGTTCCTGCCTTCGGCTACGGACGACGCGCGGCGTACGGCACTCGCTGAAGCAGTAAGTCAGGCACGCAGAGACGCCGACGCGATGGCGCGAGCCGCCGGTGGATCACTCGGTCGTCTTATCTCAATTGGCTCCGCCGGAGTGTCCCAGCCCGGAACCATTTACCTCCAGAGCGCCGTACTCACGTCATCGGGGATGGCGTCGGTTCCCCCTGCAACGCCAGTAGTTCCGGGAGAGCTAAGCGTGGTCGCCCAGGTTTTCAGTCGGTGGGAGTTCATCTCCGGGGTATCGCGCTGACGGCGAATGATGCAAACGGATTCTCAAGCGGCTCCATACGCCGGCTCACCCATCCTCCCGGTCTAGGGCTCACCCATCCTCCCGGTCTGTACCGCCGGAAAGCTGAATAGCTCCTAGCTGCAAAGCTTAAAGCTCCCCGCTTCAGTTCTGTGGATGCCACTCGCAGCGCCCCGATCTCGACGCCGAGCTTATGGCCAGTTGAACACCGACGACGGCACCGACTTCTCGCGGTTGTTGAAGATGTCGCGCGGCTCGATGCGAAACGTTCTCGTAAAATCCGTGACGACGAGACGCGCTTCCCAGCCATGACCTCGCGGTCCCCTTACCGGAAACGCCAAGTCCGCCCTGAAAGTTCGATGTGACTGCGGCGGTGAAGCCGCCAACACGCTTGCTCCGATCGACGAGTATAGGGGAGTATTCACGCCGAACGGAGAGTCGCCGGCCCACAGCTTTCCTGCCTCGGCAAACCCGGCCACGGCGATCGTTGCGATTTCGTTGTAGCGCCCAACGAGGTATCGGTCCTCGACGTGAGCTACCATCCGTCGAGCTCCGCCGACGTCGGCAAACCTGAACCCGCGCATGCCTCCCTCACGGTCCGCGAAAGTCAGCTGAAAAGGAATCCGCTGCCTCCAGCCGCCACTCCATTTGAGATCGGTGATTAC
>DASWCI010000277.1:0-1940 GCA_036390195.1 Gemmatimonadaceae bacterium | reverse complement strand
GTTCCACATCTCGACGGGCAACTTGACGGTGGTTCGAGTTCCATCAGTGAAGGTGAGCGAGATCTCCGCCGGCATCACCATCGTTCCACGATTCGAGAGATGCACGTCAGAGCCACCATCGGCACGAGTGGTGACTGAATCGACGGCTTGATCGAGCCGAGCGGTGGAGAATATCCACCCGCGCCAGAACCAATCGAGATCCATTCCGGACTGATCGCGCATCATGCGAAAGAAATCGGCAGGAGTGGGATGCTTGAATGCCCAGGCCTTGATGTACTCGCGAAACGCAGCGTCGAAGCGTTCCTTGCCGAGTACTTCGTAGCGCAGCATCTGCATCATGAGGGCGGGCTTTTGGTATCCGACCCAGAAGAGATCGCGCACCTGTGTCGGGTTGGTAATGAGCGGCTGCTCCTCGCCGGGCTTGGCGTGATCGGCATAGAGATGAAGAGGATGCACCTCGATCGAGTCGCCGTACGGTGTGCCCTGAAAATATTTCGCGGCGTTGGCGAGATCGATGAAGGTGTTGAAGCCTTCGTCCATCCATGGATACAGTCTTTCGTTGGAGCCGACCGTCATCGGGAACCACTCGTGCCCGAACTCGTGCGCGATCACCCACTGCTGATCTTCACGCGAAGGACTGTTGGGCGTGAAAGTCAGCATCGGGTATTCCATTCCCTCGATGGGACCTTCGACGGTGGTGGCGTGTGACCAGGGATAGCGGTACCACTGCTCGCTGAAGTACTTGATCGCCTCGCGTCCCATGCGATTCACTTCTGTCCACTTGTCTGCCGACGGACGATACAGATCCTCGATGAGGATTCCGTTGTAGCCGCTGGCATCCCAGCGAAAGTTTGGTCCGGCGGCGAATGCGAAGTCGCGCACGTTCGTCGCGGTGAAGTGCCACATCAGCGACGGTACCGGGTTCAGCGCAGAAAGCTCTCCCTGCGCGTAGATCCGCGGTCGTGTGCGCTCCATGTTGCCCACTTCGTCAGCGGTGATGATCGCGACCGATGTCTCCGATCGTCTCGCCGCACCAAGATGGGTGCGTTGAGTCGGAGTCAGCACCTGCTCGGGATTGGCGAGCTCACCGGTGGCGGCGACGATGTACGACGCTGGCACGATGAGCGCCACGTCGAAGTTTCCGTACTCGAGATAGAATTCCCCGGCGCCGATGTATGGCTCGTGGTTCCAGCCACGCACGTCGTCGTAGACGGCCAACCGTGGATACCATTGCGCGATCTCGTAGAGCGGGCCGTCATGTCCCATCCGACCCCCACCCTGCGCGGGGACGTTGAATCGCCACGCTGCATCGATGTCGAGCGAAGCGGCGGGAGCGAGCGGGGTCGCGAGATCAACTCTCATGGTAGTTCCATAAGTCGTGTGCTTCGCGCCGGCGCTGGCGATGCGGAGAGACTCGAGCGTCAATCCGCCGTTGAACCCCTGGCACGAGAAGTCGAAGGTCGAGCCGAGGAAGACGAGCGGCGGCTGGTTCAGCTGGTTGGTGATGCTATTGGGAGCGCAGAGATTCTGCTCGACGAAAAGCCAGAGATAAGGAAGCGAGTCGGGCGAGTGATTGACGTAGTGGATCGTCTCGCGTCCGCGGAGCTCGTTGCGCGCCGGATCGAGCGTGGCGGCGATCTTGTAGTCGACGCGCTGCTGCCAGTATTTCGGGCCGGGTCTGCCGCTCGCAGTTCGAACATCGTTCGACGTCGGGAGATCGAGGGGGCGAAACGGAGAGCTGTCGGTGACCCGCTGCAGTGACGATTGCCCGCGCGCGATCGCGATGGGCGCGGCGAGCAGGACGAAACCCGCGATCCTACGTCCGTGATTTCGCATTCAGATCCTAGCAGCTCTTTTCAACGGCCCTCACTTTGTGGGAGGCGCGTGCTCGCCGGGATGCGGCTTGGAGGGCGGGAAGAATGATCGCCAGTTTCCCCGTA
>DASWCI010000276.1:0-6363 GCA_036390195.1 Gemmatimonadaceae bacterium | reverse complement strand
CTCGACGTCGGCGAGATTCGATTCCACGTTACTCGCGATTTGGCTTGGCGGATGTCTGTTGACCCTTGGCGCATTTGGGGGTGCAGCAATGCGACTCCGCCGAATCAGGTCAAGTGCGAAGGTCAGAAGTATCGCTGGCGTCCGCGTCGCGATCACGCCGAGTACCGGACCTCTGGTTGTCGGTGTAATACACCCCGAAATAATTCTCCCGGCGTGGGTGCTCGACCTCGACCGATCACAGCAGCACCTCGTGATTGCTCACGAGCAGGAACACGTGCGCGGCCGCGATCCTGGACTACTCGCGTTCGCGGCGATTGCCGTGGGGGTAGTGCCCTGGAACCCGTTGCTCTGGTACATGCTGCGGAGACTCCGGGAAGCCGTCGAGCTCGATTGCGATCGTCGCGTACTCGGCATCCATCCAGATGCGAGGGCATACGCTGGACTTCTTCTGTCCGTAGCAAGCCGTAATCAAGCGAGCCTGCTGCCCGTCGCCGGCCTGGCCACATCGGTCTCATCCCTTGAACAGAGGTTTCGCTTCATGACAAAGAATCCAGCAAGCCGGCGCCGTTACTCGCTGATTTCTGCCGTCGCCCTCGTGGCACTCCTGCTCGTCGCGACGGCCATGATCCCGCGGCCCATTCGTGGAGTGAATGCGAGTGCTTTGACAACGCAGAGCGGAGCGCGAGCGACCGGCCGGGTAAAGGTGATGAGTGCCTCAGGATCCGTGACTTACCGCGTCTATGGAACTGGTGGCACGTTCACCGAGCTCGGCAAACCTGCGCGCGCGAAAGCCGACACACTCTTTGAATCTGTCCATGACTCCACGGCGGGCGACGTGTTCGACATAGACGTGACGAACGGGGACGTTCACTTCGTAGCCCAGAATACCCCTGGCATTCATGTGGAAGCGGCGATGTCCGGCCAAAGCCGGGCGATCTGGCTCTCGGCGACTGGCCCACACGTCGTAATTCAGCGGGGAGGAGTGGGCATTCTTACTGACGGTTCACCCGAAGCTGTTAACCCAGGCACGACTACTTTCTTCGAGTACCAGGTCGACAAACCAGCCACGTTGCGCGCGAGCGTCAAGCCGCGTTACCCAGCCGCTCTCAAGAACTCCGGCGTCAGCGGTGAGGTATGGGCGCAGTTCGTCGTGGATGAAAGCGGTCGCGTCGACATGCGGACGTTCAAGACCCTCAAATCTCCGGCACCGCAGTTCACTGCTGCCGTCAAAGAGGTGCTGCCGACGTGGCGACTAGATCCGGCTATCAGGCAGGGGAGAAAGGTCAAACAACTTGTCGAGCAAGCGTTTGTCTTTACACTTCCGCCGGGAAGAGCTGAATCTCACGCTCGATGAGCGTGAGGCTAGCTCCGATATCGTTTGCCAGCCCCCTGCTCTTGGAGCAGGAGCGAGGGTCAGGATTTGCTAGCTCACCCCATTCACCTGACGCTCATCGAGCGCGAAGTTGATGACTCAGGTACTTTTTCAGAGTCAGATGAGAGGCTTGTACCGATAACCATAAGCCCCACCCTTCGCTGACGTAATCTTGAACGTCCCCGTCGACTTCGGTGCCACCGGGCCGACCGTCGCGGTCTCAGTTCCGATGACCGTCCCGCTCTTGTCGAGAAGCTCGACGTTCAAGGTGTAAGTCTTGGATGTGGAGCTGCGGTTCGCGATCGTCCCCGCGATCACCGTCTGATCCGGCCGACGCGTGAACTCCGTCACGCTAAGCTTCACCGGCGCGCTCTCGGACTTGTTGTTGAAGTACACGAGCGAATCAGTGTAGATCTTCTGGAGTTTCTTGTCCTTCGTTCCCTTGTACATCCCCTGATACGCGAAGGCATAGAGCATCGGATTGTCCGGATTGCTCGGATCCAGCGTAATCAGGCGATCGATGAGCGGGAAAGCCTTCGGGAACTCGTTGTTCTGGATGTACGTCGCCGCCAGGTTGTTGATCGCGTCGCGTGAATAGGGATTCTGCTGGAGCGCGGCATCAAACAGCTTTGCCGCATCCGCCTGACGTCCGTTGCGGGTCGCTACAACGCCGGCGTGAACCAGCGCGATCTCGCCGTACTTGGACGGATTCGCCAGCATTGATGAATAGACGTTCGGAATCGAGGTGCTATCCCCGGCCGCGATGTACATGCGCGACAGATTGTCGATCGCATCGGCGAGGAGCAGATCGTTGTTGGCGACCGCGACGTAGTCCTGCCACGGCTTGATTGCCTCCTTCGCAGCGGCGCGCTTGGCGGTGCCACTTGCCGCCTCGGCTCTGTCAGAAGCCGCCGACGCCAGCTCGTACATCGTCTTCACGCGAACATCCGCGTAAGTGGTGTCGGTTCCGGCCGCAGCCAGTGCCTGCTTCCAGTAATCGTTCGCGGCAGCCCAGTTCTTCCGCTGCCGGGCGACTGAGCCGAGGACAGAGTACGCGTAGGGTGCACGACGGTCGAGAACGAGTGATCTCTTAGCCAGTGTTTCCGCTGAGTCGAGCTGACCAGCGTTCAGTGCGTTGATTGCGCCGTTGAGTGCGTTGAGCCACGGCTTCTGCTGACGCCACTGGGCGATGAGTGGGACGCACTCGGGCGATGCTTTCTCGACCATCGAGAACGCGGAATCTGCCGCAGCGTAAAGGTCAATTGTCCCGGTCGGATTGCTGGTCAAGCCGAGCACGCTGCGCTGCACCACCGCCGGAGTATTCGGCTGCATCAGATAAATGATGTAAGCCTCTCCGCGCAGATAATTGCGCGCAGTGGGATTGTCATTGCCGTTGTCCACTAATCTCAGGACTTCCTGCAGATCGCGCGTCGGATTTCCCTTCTCCGAAGCGGAAATGGCGCGCGTCATCGAGAACTGGGCCCTCGCAATGTCGCCCTTGGTGTTGGCGGTGGGATCGCACGTTGCCACGTTTTGCGCTATTAGCGGCGCGGCAGCGACGACGCCGATCGATAAAGCGGCCGCAATTCGGTTCACAAAAGCTTTCATCAAGGATCTCCCTGGCGTGTCAATAAAAGGTTGGCGGGGGTGGAGGGTGCGGGAACGCTGAAAATCGTCCGAAAATACGTCCGTTAATATACCGCCCAGCATTCTTCGTTCCTGTTAACAGCCAGACGCGATTACCCGCTGATCCGGGCTGTTCCCTTTATCAGCTCCAGGGCCGTCCGAACGTGCGCTTCAGTCGTGTGGATATTACCAATCGCGATTCGGAGGGCATAACTCCCGCGGACTCGCGTGTGCGAGAGGTAGACCTCGCGCCTCTCGAGAACACCCTGCAGTAGCCGAGCGTTGTGGTCGTCGAGCTCACTTCCGCTCATCCCGGGTGGACAGTGACGAAACACTACGGTCGAGAAGTTTACGTCCGCCATTCGCTCGAACTCGGGATCGTCGTCGATCCACTCGCTGAGTTGACGAGCGATCCGAATGTGCTCCCGTATCAGCGACTGCAGACCCTCTACACCAAAGCTCCGGATTACGAACCAGAGCTTGAGCGCCCTGAAGCGGCGACCGAGCGCGATACCGTAATCCATCAGATTCGCAACTCCGTCGCCTTCATTGACCACCAGGTAGTCGGGAATGTGCTGGAATGCGCGCTTCAACAGATCCGGACGACGAGTGTACAGTGCCGAACAGTCCATGGGGGTGAAAAGCCACTTGTGGGGATTCACCACTAGCGAGTCGGCTCGATTGCATCCGTCGAGCACGTGTCGCATCTCGGGCAGAATTGCCGCGGTGCCGCCATAGGATGCATCGACGTGCAGCCACATCTTCTGCCGGTCGCAGATCTCGGCAATCGCTGCGACGGGATCGATCGCAGTTGTCGAGGTCGTGCCTACTGTGGCGACGACTGCGAGTGGAACGCGTCCGAGTCGCCGATCGTGATCGATTTCAGTTGCAAGTGCTTGAGAATCCATGCGCAGTGCGGAGTCAGTCGGAATTTTTTTGAGTGCCTCGAGCCCAAAACCCAGAGTCATCACTGCTTTATCCACGCTGGAGTGCGCTTCCTCCGAGCAGTAGACAACCATCCTCGGCAGATCCGCGCGGCCCGACATTCCCTCCTCGCGCAGGCGAAACTCGGGATGCATCTCGCGGGCGGCCGCTAATGCGTAGAGCGTGTTCGACGATGCAGTGTCGGCGATCACGCCAAAAAAATTCTCCGGCAGGCCGAGCATCTGTCGCAGCCAATCCATCGTCAGCAGCTCCAGCTCAGTCGCAGCCGGACTGGTCCGCCACAACATCGCATTGACGTTGAGCGCCGCGGTCAGTGCCTCGCCGAGTACTCCCGCACCGGTGGAGGAATTGGCGAAGTACGCCATGAACGCCGGGTGATTCCAGTGCGTCGTCGACGGCACAATAATGCGCTGGAAGTCACTGAGAATCTCCTCCATGGATTCGCCGTGCTCCGGCGGCGATTGCGGCAGCGCCGCGCGCACATCTCCGGGAACGAGTGCCGGCAGAACGGGCCACTTATCTGGTGCCTCGAGATAGTCCGCGATCCAGTCGATCACGGCATGTCCGTGCTTCCGAAATTCGGCTGGCGACATATCGGCGGCAGGGCCCGCTTGTGTCGCGGATGACTCCGTTGTTGGCAGCGACCGGATCGGCTTCATCGTCACAAATATAGAGTTTCTCCTCGCTGTCGAACGGCGCCAACGCCCACTCGTATATTTGCGCGAATGCCGCGCAATCCAATCGTCCTCGTTCACGGATATTCCGACGATCGCGCCGCGTTCGATGTGTGGGAGCGCGTCCTCCAGCAGCGCGGCTACGATGTCGGGATGATCCACGCGTGCAGCTACCGGTCGCTCACCAACGAAGTATCGATCAAGGACATCGCCGAGGGCTTCGACCGCGCGCTGCGCATCAGATCCGGATTGAGTGCCGACGAGCCATTCGATGCGATTGTGCATTCAACCGGGATGCTAGTGATCCGAGCCTGGCTCACCGCGTACGCTGGTCGACGCGAGCGCCTCAAGCATCTCATTGGCCTCGCTCCCTCAACATTCGGCTCTCCGCTGGCGCACAAGGGTCGCAGCTGGCTCGGCGCGCTCTTCAAGGGGAATCGTCACCTCGGACCCGATTTCCTCGAAGCGGGCGACAAAGTTCTCGACGGACTCGAGCTCGCCAGCCGCTTCACCTGGGATCTCGCCCATCTCGACCTGCTCGGCGAAGAGACTTTTTACGGTCCGACTCGACGCACGCCTTACGTCTTCATCTTTTGTGGCAACCAGAGCTACGGTGGATTGCGTCAGCTGTTCGACGAGCCGGGCTCGGACGGCGTGGTGAGATGGGCGTCGTGCCCGCTGAACACCAGAAAGATCATTCTCGATCTCAGTCGCGACCCGGCGCGCGAAGGCGGGGAGAAACGCATCTCGGTTGCCGACTGGAAGAACACCGACATCCCGCTTATTCCTGTCGACGGCAAGAATCACGGGACGATTCTCTCTGAGCCCGGCGACGACCTCATCGATCTGGTCGAAAGCGCCCTAGACGTTTCGAGTACCGCGAGCTTCACTGAATGGATCGAGGATGCGACGAAACGAACACAGCGTGCCCGCGAAAAAATCGATGAGTGGCAGCAGTTCGTGGTGCGCGTTCTGGACGAGCGCGGTGATCCCGTTCCCGACTACAACATCCAGTTATTCAAGCGTCCCGGTGGCGCCGAAGCCGCGAACAACATCCACCAGTTCGACCTGGACGTTCATACATATAGAGGCGATCCAAGTCTGCGCTGCTTTCACGTGCGCTTGTCGGACCTCGACTACAAGAAGCTTCCCAACCTCTGGATCCGGGTGATCGCGTCGTCCGGCTCGCAGCTCGTTGGATATCAGGGCTTTGGCAGCGAGAAACTACCGGACGCACCTTCGCTCGCTCGCGAGGCGAAGTGGGACGCCACTCTCGACATATCCTCCCTCTCCGACGATACCGGGATAAAATTCTTTTATCCGTTCACGACGACTTTGGTCGAGCTGAGACTCGATCGCGAACCATTACCACTCACGGGCAAAAATGAAGTCTGCTGGTTCTAATCCACTCGGACGAAAAGCTGTTCCCCATCTCAGAAAGGTCGATCCGGTGCTCGCGCAGGTGATCGACAAGGTGGGCGTCTACAAAGGCTGGCCGGCGAGCAACGGTACTCACTTCGATGCCGTCGCTCGCTCGATTGTTTTTCAGCAGCTCTCGGGACGCGCGGCCGGAACGATCCACGGACGATTCCAGGGACTCTACGGCGGTCGCACCCCACGGCCTGAGGAGCTCGCGTCCACTTCCGACGAACAACTGCGGTCGATCGGATTGTCGAGACAGAAATCCGCCTACCTCAAGGACCTCGGCTCCCGTGTTGCATCAGGAGAGCTGCCGATCGAGACTCT
>DASWCI010000275.1:0-2815 GCA_036390195.1 Gemmatimonadaceae bacterium | reverse complement strand
CCCGAATCGGCGCCTCGATCTTGGCCACATCACCCGCAACTACAACAACGAGATTGTCCGGAGTGAGTTTGCTCGTCGCGACTCGACGCACATCCTCCGGCGTTACCGCCGCGAGTCGCTCGCGATACGTCGTGTAGAAATCCATCGGCAGGCCCCAGACGATCAGATTCTGGAGTCTACCGGTGAGCCCCTGCACGCTCTGCACCGCATTCGGAAATCCCGACACGAGGTTGTTCACGGCGCCTTGCAGCTCCGTCGCTGGAACCGGCTCGGTCACGATTCGACGGTATTCACCGATTGCCTCCACCACAGCCGAATCCGTCGCGTTCGTCCGCACATCCGACTGCATCACGTACGTGCCCGCGCCCGGCCTCAGATCGAGCCCGCTGAAAATTCCGTAAGTGTACCCATGCTTCTCACGCAGATTGGTGTTGAGACGCGAGCTCACCGCACCGCCTAGCACGTGATTCAATGCCAGCATCGAGATGTAATCCGGATCTGTCGCCCGAAAGCCGGGCTGTCCGATGATGACCGTCGACTGCACCGACCCTGGGCGGTCGACGAGAATCACTCGCGTTCCGGCGCTCCGCCGAATCGGATTCATTACCGCTGCCATCGACGCCCGTGTAGCGCTCCAGCCACCGAACGCCTGCTGCGCAATCGACCGCGCTTCGGCAGGAGTGATGTCCCCAACCAGAAGCAGCGTTGCTGCGGCGGGCGCATACATCGTTCGATGCCAGTTCACGACATCGTCGCGAGTCAGTCCGCCAATCGTCGCAAGTGTGCCGGCCGCGGGACGCGAAAACGGCGCGGTGCTGTCGAACGCGGCGCGAATGAACGCATCCGATGCGAGACCCGATGTCCGAGCATGACTTTGCTGATACGCCGCGAGTGCCTGGTTCTTGACTCGAATGAACTCGGTCGGCGGAAAACTCGGCGAGATCACCGTCTTCGCCGCGAGCGCCATCGCCTGAGGAAAGACGTTCTTCAGCGCGACGACGTCGGCGAACGACGTGCTGAAACCGCCGCCCGTCGAGTATTGCGCGCCGAGCGCATCCATTTGCCGCGCGATCTCAGCGCCCGTCATGTCGCTGGTTCCCTCGGAGAGCAGTCTTCCGGTGAGCGACGCGAGACCATTCTTGGCAGCCGGCTCGCGCATCGCCCCTGCATCGAGAATCAGACGTCCCTCGACCACGGGCAACGTGTGCTTCTCAACCAGAATCACCTTCATGCCGTTTGACAGCTGGAACTGCTCGACATTCGGAAACACGTACGGACGAAGTGGTCCCGGCGCGGGTGGCTTGACCGTCTGGGCACCCGCTGTGAGTGCGCCAACCGCGAGCGCGAGTGCGCAGCTTCGCTTTGTGAATTTTGCGGTACGCATTACGGAGCCCTCGGCGTAGTCGGTGAGGCTGGCTTCTTCGGCGGGACGTAAATCAGCACGACTCGATTGGCGGGAACGATCTGTTCGCGTGCCAGTGCGTTGAGATCGTTGAGCGACACCCGATCGTACTCGTCGAGCACCGTGTTCACGTAATTGGGATCGTGGAAAAACGTCCAGCCCTCCGCCAGACGATCGGCGCGTCCACCGAAACCGCCGGTGGTCTGCAATCCATTCACGAACGCGAAGCGTTCCGACGCACGCGCGCGCTCGAGCTCTCCCTGAGTGAAACTGCTCGCTCCCGCGAGCTCCGCGAGCAGAGCTACTTCGAGCGAGTCGGGATTGCTTCCCGGCTTCCCTGTCGCGGTGAAGACCAACATGTCCGCACCATCGGCCAGGCCGAAGTTGAAACCCGCGACGCTGGTAGCTACCTGTTGGCGCCTGACCAGGGCGTCGTACAACCGTGATGAGCGCCCACCTCCCATCACATCTCCGAGCAACGAGACGACCGGAGCGCGGCTGTCCTTAGCCGACGGCACTCGGTAACCGACATAGATGGCGGGAGCTGGAATCTGCGAATCGACGATGACGTAGCGCTGCTGGTGTCCGACGATCTCGGGCAGTCTCATGTTGGCGAGGGGCGGCACCTTGGGACCGCGCGGGATCGGACCGAAGTACTTGCGCACTAGCTGCTTCGCCTGTGGAACGTCGATATCGCCGGCAACCACCAGCACCGCGTTGTTGGGCGCGTAGTAGGTCTTGAAGAAGTTCTCGACGTCGGTGAGGCTTGCCGCCGAGAGATCAGTCATGGAGCCGATGACATCGTGATGATACGGGTGTCCCTCCGGGAAGAGTGCCTCCTCCATTTTTTCGGGCCAGGTACCGTACGGCTGATTGTCGATCGACTGGCGACGCTCGTTCTTCACGACCTCGCGCTGGTTATCGAGCTTCGCCTGGTCCATCGCTTCGAGCAGCGTGCCCATGCGATCGGCCTCGAGCCAGAGTGCGAGCTCGAGCTGATTCGACGGCAGCTGCTCGAAATAGTTGGTGCGATCCCAATTGGTAGTTCCATTGATGTCGGCGCCGCCGCGTCCGCCCGCTGCTTCGAGTAGCGCGAAATGCTGACCCTTGCCGACGTTCTTCGAGCCCTGGAACATCATGTGCTCGAACAGGTGCGCGAAACCGGTTTTCCCCGGCTGCTCCACCTTCGATCCGACGTTATACCATAGAAGTACCGCAGCCACGGGCGTCGAGTGATCGACGTGGTAGATCACGTTGAGCCCATTGGGTAACGTCTCCTTGGTATAATCGACGCGCAGCTCGGGACTCTTACCCGCCTGCGCCTTCCTGCCTGCCTGTGCGCCGGCATTTGCGGCGGCGAGGCACAACAGAGAGACCGCGATGTAGCGGAGTCTCATTCGACCTCCATGAGAT
>DASWCI010000274.1:0-6455 GCA_036390195.1 Gemmatimonadaceae bacterium | reverse complement strand
GCGATGCTTCGCCCGGACGTCGCTCGCTTATCAGCATGACGGAGACTCCGCGCTCGGCCAGCGCGACAGCGATGGCGAGTCCGATCAAGCCTCCGCCAACGACTATGACTTCGCCAGTCAGCCTTCCGGTCCCCCGGGCCCGCTCTCGTGAAACAAGTGCGTCGGGTGTATCGTAATGATTCCATACACCGTATCGGAGAACGTCATGTTACGCGCCATCTTCATGATCGGCCTATTCGCCATGCTGGGCCTCTTTGCCGTGGGCATGGTGTTCAAACTGTTCGGCGGAATAGTTGGTCTCACTTTCTGGCTGGTAGCGCTCGCGCTGAAGGTAGTCATTGTCGGCGGGCTGCTGTACTTCGGCATCAGAGTCCTCAGTCCCGGCACGGCGGCGAGGATCAGGGATAAGTTCGCGGGGACCCGGTTGACTCGTTATTAGACAGATCTCGAACGTAGTCAGACATCCACAGAACTGAAGCGAGGAGCGGAGAGCTCTGCAGCTCTTAAGCTAAGAGCATCTCGAGCGCGCTTTTAAGCTGCCAGCTGCGAAGCTGCCGAGTTCTCCGCTCCCCGCTTCGGTTCTGTGGATCTCACTCGACGCGCCGCGATCCCGACGCCGAATCAAGCGCCTCGATAACGCCCCAAGTGAGCATCGGCACCATAATTTCATGGTGGCCGGTAATCTCGTAGCCTTTCCCGCTTCCCTGCGTCGGCCGCTGCACCACGTTCACGCGCGGCCGGTAGTGCCGCTGCATATCGAGATCACACGTCGTGAAACCGGTCGGTTTTCCGTTGTTCAGGTTTCGCGCGATCGTCAGCGCTTTGAGAAACACTTCCGGCATGATCACCGCGCTGCCCAGGTTCAGCACCACGCCACCCTCGTGCAGGGCTGGAAGCGATGCAGCCAATCGACGGAAATCGCGGTGGCTCGTGTCGCCGATCGCAGCCCCATTCGTTGCTGGATGCTGATGAATAATCTCGGCGCCGAGCGCAGCGTGAACGGTGCAGGGAATTCCAAGACGGTGAGCGGCGAGCAAGACTGACAGCTCGCCGTTCGACAACGGCAGGTCCGCGAGCGCCCGGGCGAGAGCTTCGCCCATTCCCCAACCGCTCTTCATTCCGATCGTGAAGGCCTGGTTCATTCCCCGACCAGTTTCCTCTGCCATCCCGAAAGTGCCATCGACGAGTCCCCGCGCGACGTCCTCCGACGTGGCGCCGAATCGCGCGATCTCATAGTCGTGGATGGCGGCGGACCCGTTCATCGCCAGGTGCGTTATCACCCGGCGATTCATCAGCTCGATGAGGAGTGGCGCGAGACCGGTCTTCACGATGTGACCGCCGAGCATCACCACGACAGCGCGACGCTTTTTTGTGGCAGCTGCGATTGCGTTCACAACCTGCAGGAAATCCCGCGCGACGAGGATATCTGGCAGTGACTTAAGGAATGCGGCAAAGCTGCGGTCAGTTCCCGGCGGTGACGCAAATTCCGCAGCCGCGACTTTGTTTGGACGCCGCTCGATCGGAACGGTGCGGACTTTCGAGAGATCGACTTCCGCGGGTGCGACGCGCTCGGAAGGCGCACTCCTTTGCTTTGCCCCGGAACCTTTCGATGCCCGACGAGGGGGCCGAGGACCGCGGTTACCGCCTACGAATTCGGCGATTGGAAGTAGGACTTGAGGTAGAGATTCAGCGATCCGAACTTCAGCCTCGATTTGAGCTGAAGCATGATGTGCCTCTCGTCGTCCGAGAGCCAGACTTCTGCGCGCCCGTTTTCGGAGAAGATGCCTTTCGTCTTGATTATTGGCTGAACCACGATCGCATCAAAGGTTCCGGCGGGAACTTTAATTCTCTCCTTGCGGAGAACGCGGATGCGGACAGGGTTGCGATCCGGACGGAAGTAGCGATCAAAGTCGTAGGTTTCACCGACGACGAGCGGAATCGTGCGGATAAAGTAGAGGAACGAGCCGTCATCGAGCGGCTGACTGACGGACTTCTCTTCCTTCTGTGGTTTCTTCGATGTCTGAATGAAGATCGCGCGTTCCGGGTAGATCTCGAATCTTCTCTCTACATCCTTCCCGCCTTCCTCCAGCTCCTGAACGAAACGGAGCGAGGACAGCGTCTCGGCGTCCATCCAGCTCTCGTAGACGTCGTTCACGCGATAGAGGAAATTGCCTCCTTGCACCCAGAACGCAGTGTGCCAGGCAGCCCGCCCTCTGAGGTTGTCAAGTGCAACGACTTCCATATGGGCGTTTCCAACTCTCAGCGCGCCGAACTTCACGTCGTACTCCATGCGCTCGCCAGCCCCGAATGGAACCTTGGCGCGCTTAGCGGTCGACGCTACGACAGTCTGCGCCGCTGCGGTCGGCGATGATTGGCCCCAGGAGCTGGTCGCTGCTGCTGCCGCGAAAACCGCGAGGCGTGATATGGTGGCGAGCTTCACTCTACACCCGCGGCCGGAACGGCGAGGAGGCGAGCGGTGCGCGTAAAGCGGAAGAGATTCAGCGCGTCGATCACTGGACGCACTCGCGTCTCGCGTGTGCGCACGTCGTATCGCGGCGCGAGATCGACGTTTTCGACTCGCCGGGCAAAGCGGCGCGCCTTCAGCAACAGCTCCAGGTTAGCTGCCCAGCCGCTGCTGGTGACCGCCGGCTTGTCGCCCAGGGACTTGAGTAGCTCGCGCAGCACAGAAATGCGATAGAGACGGTAGGTAGTGAAAGGATCCGTCGCGTCGGTTTTTGGGAGTCCCGCGCGCTGAATCCAGTTTGCAAAAAGGTGCAATCTCCGCACCGGTGCTGGAGCCTCCGTCATCTCCTGTTTGGCCGCCACAATATCGGCGCCGCCCTCAAAACGCTTCACCAGCTCCGGTATGTCCTCCGGTTGATCGGTAAAATCGGCCTGCATCACTATGAGCGCATCACGCCGCGCATAGCGGGTGCGACGCGAGACTTCGCGAACGAGCTTATCCAACGCGAAGCCGTACCCTTTGCGCCTCTCACCACGCAGAATCGTGAGCGGGATCACCTCGCCGTAAGGGTCGAGAGTCTCGCGCGTGCCGTCCGTGCTTCCGTCGTCGTAGACGATGATTTCGTATTCGCGCGAGTAATCCTGAAAAACGCGGCGGATCCGCCACAACAGCACACCGACGGTTTGGGACTCATTGTAGGATGGAATACAGATGTAGATCAACTCAATTCCACTGCTAGGGTGATGACAGGCGGGGCCGCTCATCAGCAAGATAGGAGAATCGAACGACGAGCCGCTACCCCGGAATCACTCTATTGTACACCTCAGCAGTTCGTTCGATCATTCGCTTCGAGTCGAATTCGCGGGCTCGCTGTTTCGCGCCTTCGCCCAGCATCGCGCGGAGCCCATCATCGCTGATCAGAGCCGAGGCAGCTCGCACGAAACCAGGAATGTCAGCGGGGGCGACGAGCAGCCCGCTCTTCCCATCCTCGATGACTTCTGGCAATCCGCCGACTGCGAACGCAATCGGCGGAACTCCGAGGGCCATCGCATCGATCACCGACGTGCCGAGGCCTTCTGACCGGGCGGGATGCCAAAGCACGTCGAGCCCCGACATGGCGTCGTGAATCTCTTCTACAAATCCCGCGTCGAACCCCTCGACCCCGGAGATTGTCGTCCCACCTTTACCCTTTCCTCCCAAAAGCACCAGGCGCGTGCGGCGGAACAACTCACCCGGGAGACGGCGCGCAATTCCTCCTACCATGTCGAGACCTTTCTCCTGGGTCATCGCGCCGACGATGCCGCAGATCACAGAGCTCGGCGGCCAGCCGCGCTCGCGGCGCCAATTGCGGGGTCGCTTCACCTGCGGCGCAGGGACTCCCGAGTAGACCACCTCGATAAGGTCGGCTGGAACTCCCGCTTTCACCATGACGGCCTTCACCGCCTGTGAGATTGCAATGAACGCGTCGACGCCGCGCCGATATTTCAGGAGAACCTGTTTCGGAGGAAAAGCGACGCGACGCGTGACCACGAGACGCGTCTTTCTTTTACCGAGTAGCGCCAACCGCGCGATCGAGTGTGAGCGCGCATCATGCGCGTGGACGATACCGGCGTCCCACTCGCCCGCGACAGCGCGGAGCTCACGGGCGGAACGAATATCCCATTCACCGCGCAATGTCAGGCGATAAGTGGGAAGTCCGGCGTGCTCGGCAAGTCTGATGAGGGGAGAACCGGTCGGGGCGACAACTAGAGTGCGATATCCGAGATCGCGCAGGCCAGTCGCCAAAAGCAATACCTGACGCTGGCCGCCCCGCCAGCTGCGCCCGGAGTCAATGTGAAGAACTCGGGGCAGATCCACTACGCTTCGAGCTGCCGCGCGAAGGCCTTGAACAGCCCTCGATCCCACGGCTCGGGCGAATCAGTCATTTCCTCTGGATGCCATTGCACGGCCATCACCCACCAGTCTTCATCGGTGGACTCGAGTCCTTCGATTATTCCGTCGGGAGACCGGGCTGTGACGCGCAGACCGTCGGCGACCCGCTTCACCGACTGATGGTGAAACGAATTCACAACGACGTGTTCGGCACCGACCGCTTTGGCGATCAGAGAGCCGGGCTCGATATCGATCTCGTGGGATCGCGAATCACGGGCTCCTTCTTCATCGTGTGCAATGCTCGTATTGCACTGGGAGGGAATATCCTGGACCAGCGTTCCGCCCAGTGCAACGTTGAGCATTTGGATGCCGCGGCAGATCGCGAGCACGGGCTTCCCGCGCGCCTTTGCTTGTTCGATGAGCGCGGATTCGGTCGCATCGCGCGCGGCGTTCACAGATCGTACTTTTTCGTGGCGTTTTTCGCCGTAGCGAGCTGGATCGACGTCTTCGCCGCCAGTGAGAACGAGGCCAGCGACGGAATCGAGAACGGCCGCTGCTGCGTCGACGTCCGAAAGCGGCGGAACTATGAGTGGTACGAGCCCTGCATTTTCCAGGGCAGTCACGTAGGCGGCGGTCAGCCGGACACGATTGGTATCGCCATCGGGGCGAATGCTAGCGGTAACAGCAACTGTGCAGGCTGGAACCGGCTTGCGCGCGGACGACACGAGTGATCTCTCTTAGACAGGGTACGCTGGCACTGCTGCTCGCCGCCGCGTCGGCGACAATTGCACAGTCCCAAAGTCTGAACGGGCTTCCCGTTACCTGCAAGGGGGAGCGCGTTAGTCGCATCGACATCGATGTGAATCCGCCCTTCCACATCACCGGGAACACCATTTGGCACAGAGCCGCTCGGTTCGCCGCCAAGCAGCACGTTACGACAAGAGATGCCGTGGTTCGTCGGTACCTCGCGCTTCAGCTCGGTGATCGGTGCACGGAAGTCAGGCGCGCGGAATCGGAGCGCATTCTTCGGTCCCAGCCGTTCATCGCCGACGCAAGTGTCCTCGCCTATGCCGATGGAAACGGCGGAATCATTCTCAGTGTCTCGACAGTCGACGAAGTCTCTCTCCTCGTCGGTGCGGGCATTGGAGGCGGGGCACCCGCGGTTCACTCCTTTTTGCTTGGCGAGGACAATCTGCTCGGTAGCGCTTTTCACGTTGAGGGGGAGTGGAAAAAGGGAGCGCGATTCCGCGACATCTACGCCGGCAGAATAATCGACTACCAGTTTCTGGGGCGCCCTTATCGGCTGTTGGCCGAGGGAGGGCGACGGGAGCTCGGAAGCGATTGGGCGACCGAGCTGAGCCACCCTTTTCTCACTGATCTGCAAAAGCTCTCGTGGCGAACTACCGCAGGCAACCTGAATGGATACTTCTACTTTCGCCGACCAGGAGCTATACCAGCGGCGATACGACTGCAACGCTCCTATAGCGACATCGGCGGTGTGATCCGCATCGGTCCGCCCCTTGGTCGTCTGGCGCTGGTCGGCGGATCCATCTCGTTTGAGGACGAAGATCCTGGAGGCCAACCGACTCTCGTTACGGACGCCGGGCTAATTCCTGATACCAGTCAGGCGCTCATCAACCGGTATACGAAACATCAAACCGCGCGGCTCAATGCGCTTTGGGGCTTGCGCAACGTGCACTTCGTGCGGGCCAGCGGTTTCGATGCGCTCGAGGGAACGCAGGATCTGCGCACCGGAGTTCAGGTCGCGACGTTACTCGGAAAAGGGGTGACAATTCTTCGTGGCAAGGAACGCGACTGGTTCGCCTCTAGCGATATCTACCTCGGGATGGCATCGCCGATATCGTACGCGGCCCTCGACGTCGCGGCTGAAGGGCGCCGGGATTCGGATGGGCGATGGGACGGAATCCTGGCCCACGGACGCGGGGCCCTATACATGAAGCCTTTCAACAGGCAGACAGTAATCACCGATCTCAAATGGAGTGGCGGCTGGAGGCAGCGGATTCCTTTTCAGCTGACTTTCGCGGACCGTGAGGGAGGCATGCGCGGGTTCAGGTTTGCCGACGTCGGCGGAGCTCGACGGATGGTAGCTCACGTCGAG
>DASWCI010000273.1:0-6617 GCA_036390195.1 Gemmatimonadaceae bacterium | reverse complement strand
TGGCTGCGCGCGCGATTCGCGAGAATGCCTCGCGCGTCGCTCTGGATTCAGCCGGTCGCCGGCGGTCTCACTGTCGGTATCCTCGGCTTTTTTGTGCCGCAGGTGCTGGGCGTTGGATACGATCAGGTGGAGAGAGTCCTCAACGGTGACGTGATTCTCAAAGTCGTCGTCGTTCTCGCCGTGCTCAAGATCATCGCGACTTCGGTCGCGTACGCTTCGGGGAACGCCGGCGGAATATTCGGACCGAGCTTGTTCATCGGGTCGATGGTCGGCGCAACGGTTGGAGGCGTAGCACATCTTCTCTTCCCAGCATCGACGGCGGGACCCGGCGCTTACGCACTCGTCGGGATGGGAGCGGCCTTCGCAGGAATCATCAGGACACCGCTCACGTCAGTGATCATGATCTTCGAGGTAACACGCGACTACACGATCATCGTGCCACTCATGATCTCCAATCTCATCGCGTTCTACATCTCGCAGAAGCTGCAGAAAGTGCCGATTTACGAGGCACTCGCGCATCAGGATGGACTTCATCTCCCAACTCGTGTCGGCGCACAGGTGGGCGTGCAACGAGTCAGCACCGCGATTCGTGAAGCGCCCCCGTCTTTTAGTCCGGAGACGACCATCGGTGAGGCGGCGGAACGAGTGAAGGATAGCAGCCTCGAATCCTGGCCCGTGGCCGACGAGCTCGGCCTCGTTGGAATGGTGCGCACTCGCCATATCGAGTCGGCGATGAAAAAAGGAAGAGACGACATGACGATAGCGCGCTTGATGCAGGTCGCACGCAAATCCGACGGCGCGAGGTACAGGGAACTGCCGCATGTGCACAACGATCAGCCGCTAAGTCGAGCGTTGGCGCGAATGGGTGATACCGGCCATAACGTTCTCCCCGTAGTGAGCCGCGCGAACGCGCGCATCATGCTCGGCGTCGTGACGCTCACGGATATTCTCAAGGCGTACGGCGTCGAGCGGGCAGAGGAGCTCGACTACACGGATCATCCCGATCTATGAAGACGCCTGTAATTCCGGCACCACCGACGCCGGCAGCGAGCATCTCGGAATTCATTGCAACGTTTGCAGTCATTCTCGCCACTGTGGTCGGGCTGGTGCTCTTCGACACGGCTTTGGCGAGGATCGACAGTCGAGAGCGAAAGGTCTCCGCCGCTCGCGAGTTCGCCGCCGGAGAACAATTAGTAGCGCAGGGGAAATCCAAAGAGGCGATTGAACATCTCCGCACTGCGTCGACGCTCGATGGTGAGAATACGAGGTACGCTACCGCGCTCGCCGACGCGGTCCTTGCCGATGGCCGGCCGAACGACGCTGAGCTACTGCTGGTGCCACTGTTGGAGCGAAATGCAACGGACGGCGCCGCGAATCTCACAATGGCGCGAGTGCTTTTCAAGCAGGGAAAGATTGAACAAGCGAAAGCTTATTATCATCGCGCGATTTACGGCCTGTGGCCGCGCGGAGCCGAGGATAACCGGACCGCCGCTCGCTTCGAGCTGATCGATCTACTGGCGAGCACCGATGCCAGGCAGGAGCTGCTAGCGGAGCTGCTTCCGATTCAGGATGATTCAACGAACAGTCTCGCTCAGCGCAAGAGAATCGCGCATCTGTTCGTGGTCGCCGGCTCACCGTCGCGCGCCGTTACAATTTTTCGCGATGTCCTGCGCCACGATGCTAAGGATGCAGACGCCTACATCGGGTTGGCGGAGGCGGCCCTCTCGCTCGGAGATTTCGCGACGGCCAAGGCTGATCTTGTAGCGGCGCAGAAGCTCTCGCCTCAAGACAGCAGCAGCATCCAGGCGCGCATCAGTGTCACGGACAGTGTGATTGCACTCGATCCCACGCAGCGCGGACTGTCGCTGGCGGAGCAGTACAGGCGGAGCAGAAATCTGGTCCAGCTCACGCTAGCCTCGGTGCGAAAGTGTCTTGGCACTCAAGCCCCGGACGTCGCCGCCGCGTTAGGCTCGGCTGGTGCGAGTCTGGTTGCTTCAGCGGCGGCGGCGAGTCAATCGCAGTCGATCGATCAAACGCTGCTGCTGGCGGAGCAGCTGTGGGCGCTACGGCGAGGGCGGTGCGCAGCCGAGCGACAGGAGGGAGCGCTCGCGCTGGTTCAGAACAAGATTACGAAGTAGAGTTGGGTGGTGCCTCGTATAGACATCGAATACTGAAGCGGGGAGCCGAGAGCTTTGCAGCTGTTAAGCTGGGAGCGTTTTCGAGCGCGCTTTAGAGCTGCTGGCTGCGAAGCTGCCGAGCCCTTCGCTCCCCGCTTCAGTTCTGTGGATGCCGATCAGGGCGAGTCGCGGCCTTCAGGTGGCCTCAATTCCGCGAACGTCATGCTCGCGCCCCGCCAATATTCACCGCGATGTTGCGCCAACGCCCCTGATTGAATCGCAGGACACTTAGTGCGCAGCGCGTCGCGTGGCCGACCAGAATCGCTATCCAGATGTCGATTGGATCAAGTGTACTGGTGCGCTGGATGACGAAGCAGATCCCGAGCGGCACGATGATCTGCGAGACGATCGAGATGTACATCGGGCTCTTGGTGTCGCCCGTTCCCTGTAGTCCCCCGGTGTACGTCAGCGCTGTCGCAATCAGGAGCCCGGAAACACTGAGCACGCGAAGAAGTTGCACTCCGATGCTTACGACGACCGGATCGTGCATCCCGAAGATGGCAAGCAGCTGTCGCGGGAAAAAGAGGAAAAGCGCTCCGACGATTGCCGCGCTCGACAATCCGATGCGGGCGGCGACGTGGACCGCGGCGGCGGAGCGATCGGGTTGGCCGGCGCCAAGGTTCTGACCAGCGATCGCAGCTGAAGCGCCCATCAGCCCGACGGACGTCCAGGTAATAAGGGAGAAGAGCTGCGTATAGCACACTGCGAACGCCGCCTGTGCAGCTGCACTTTGCGCCAGCGATCCGATGAACGACAGCATGAAGACGCCGCCAATGTTCATCGCGATTCCCTGGAATCCGGTCGGCAGTCCGAAGCGGAAGAGAGCGCGGATGATGTCCCAGTCGGGACCCCAACCGCGTCCGCGCGGGAATGACACGACCCACCCTCCGTTCCACAGCTTCCACAACGAGTAGAGCGCGAGGAGTCCCGACGCCGCGCACGTACCCATCGCGGCACCTTTTGTCCCAAACGCGGGGATGGGACCGAGGCCGCGAATCAGGATCACGTTAAAGACGACGTTGAGCACCGTCAGACTGATGCCGAGTATCATCGGGGTCCGCGCGTCGCCGGCGGACCGCAGCGCGCCGCCCAACATGAAGAAGACGAGCATGCCGCTGCTGAACACGAACATCGTCCGCAGAAACGGCAGCGCCTCGGCTTTCACGGCTGGCGCTGCGTTGACGAAATCGAGCAGCGCCGGCGATGCGAAGTAGCCGATCGGCGCCATCACGAACAGTGAAATGCCGATCGCCGTCACGAACGCCTGATAAACGGTCCTATCGACTTTGTCGTGATCGCCGGCACCAGCGAAGCGCGCCACAAGAACGCTCATTCCCGTGAAGAGCGAGGAAATGAAAATCACGACGATAAGAAAGATCTGAGAGCTGACACCGATCGCGGCGTTGGCCCTGTACCCAATCAGATTCCCGACCAGCGCCTGATCGACCATGCCCTGGAACCCGCCAATGATGTTCGTGAGCATCGTAGGCCACGCGAGGTTCCACACCGCCGGAAGCAGCGGACCCTCGATGATCGAACGGTCGTAGCGGCGTCGCTCCGGCTTGCCCGCGACGGTTGCGGACGGCGCTGCCGGACCCGCGGGCACAGGCGCCGTTACATCAGTCAATGCGAGTTACTGCCTTTCGACCCGCGATGATCGCGTCGACGCTCCATGGCCCTGCACCGGCAAGCATGAAGTACAGGAAGAGGAAACAGTAGAGAATAGCGGGTGTGCCCCAGTTGGCCGTTGGCCAGAACGACATCGGGAAGCTAACCTGGAAATACGCAACGGCCATCTCGCCAGCTAGCACGAAGGAGATCGGCCGGGTCAGAAATCCCAGAGTGAATGCTGCCCCGAGGTACGTCTCCAGTATGCCGGCGAGATGGAACTCCCGCATTGGCGGCACTACTGGCATCGTAGGTACCTGGGCCGGAAACGGCGGAAAGCCGAATAGTTTCATCGTTCCTGTCACGACAAAGACAAGTCCCGCCACGATTCGCAGGATGCTCAACATCCTGCCCGTCCACGGCGACCGTGATGGCTCGAAAATCGACATGTATCTGCCTATTTAGCTAAGGTCTGAAGAGGATCAGGATCGCTTACAGTCATTACTTTGCCTTCGGCAACGGAGCGTCGAGAAAAGGCCGCACCATTGACAAGAGCCAATCGGTTTTGGTGATGAGCGTGACGTGCGTCGTGCCGGGGAGCACCGCGAGCTGCGATCGCGGGAGACCTACGAGATCGCCAGGCACGCCACCACCAAGCAATCGGAACATTTGCACGACGTGCTCAGGGCGAACCACGTCGGCGTCACCCACGATAAGCAGCGTTGGTACCTTGATCGATCGAAGCTGATCATCCGAGAGTCCGCGCCAGTTCACGTCGAGGTCCTTGATCTTGGTGACAAGCTTTGGCCAGTCGCCGGGATGTGGGGCAATTCGCGTGTAGGCCTTGAGCCACGGCGTTCCAGCGAAGTCCTCCGGCTTCATCTTCTTCTCGCCTTCCATCAGCTCGGGATAAAAGCCCGCCACGTTGTACGACGCTCCTCCCGCGAAGACGAGCTTTCGCACCAGCTCAGGATGTCGAATCGCGACGTAAGTACCAATCGCGCCGCCCATGCTGTAGCCGAAGAAATCAGCCTTCGTGATCCTGAGCTGGCGCAGGAGCTCCGCGACGTCGTCCGCCATCTGCTCGTAGGTAAGCGGACGATCTATGTCCGGCGTATGGCCGTGACCCTGCTGCTCGATCGCGATCACCTGCCGGTTCCTGGACAGAGTGGGCAGCATCTTCCCGAAATCGGTCTGGATATTCGAGAACGCACCGTGCAACAGCACGAGCGGAATGCCGCCTGTGCCCTGAACCAGGTAATACATGTTGAGACCGTTCACGAAAGCGTGACGGCCACCGACTCTTCTGCTGGCCTGCTGCGAAGTCGCCCTCGACGCAAAGACGAACATCGCGATGGTTGCGAGCAGAGCCCCTGTCACCAGAGCGGATTTTCTCGTTGTCGTATTCATTCTGTCACCTCCGCTTCCTCAACGCCGCAAGAGAATCAGCGCGCGCACAGCATCGTCGCGCAGGTAAAGTCCTCCCCAGATAAGGAGGGCGACGTAGATCGGGAAAAGAGTGGTGCTGAAGAGCGGTGCACCAACCCGGACCTGCGTGGCAACTGCCCCGCCGAGATAGCCCGTGAGCAGAATCGCTCCGAACACCGAGGTGCGCGGAATCAGGTACAGAATGACGCAAACAATTTCGACAACCCCTAGTGTTACCGAGACACCAAGTGGATATCCCAGCTGGGCAAATGCTTCTACGACGGGCGTGATCTTCAGCACATGGATCACGCCGTCGAAAAGCAGGAAGAGCGCCCCCAAAGCGCTGAGAACTCGTCCCGCCCAGAGTGATCGGTTCGAGATTGCGAGTGGCGGAGTAGTGGAAGCCATTGTTCTTCCTTAGATGTCGTTAGTGTTGGCTCGCGCGCGACCGAGCAGGAAATCGCGCTCGCGTATATTTCGTGTGAGCGATGCCGCGCGCTCGAATTCGACGCGCGCCTCGTCAAAGCGTTCGAGCTTCTCGAGCAGATCGGCTCGCGCTGCCGGCAGCAAATGGTAGCTCCTCAGTGCCGGCTCCGATCTCAACGCATCGACGAGCGCGAGCCCCTCCGCCGGTCCGTACGCCATTGCTATCGCGACGGCCCGATTTAGCTCGACGATCGGCGACGGTGCGACTTCCGCCAACGCATCATAGAGCAAGGCGATACGCCTCCAATCGGTCTCTTCGGCAGTGCGCGCTCGCGCGTGACACGCGACGATCGCCGCTTGCAGCGCGTAAACGCCATTGGCTCCGCCAAGTTTCTCGGCTCGCTCGAGTGCAGCGAGCCCGCGACGAATGAGCAGATGATCCCATCGTCCCCGATCCTGATCGAGCAGCAGTATCGGCTCTCCGGACGGTCCGACACGCGCGCGCAAACGCGACGCCTGAATCTCCATCAGCGCCACCAGACCATGCACTTCCGGCTCTTCAGGATCGAGCTCGGCCAGAATGCGACCAAGGCGAAGCGCATCCTCGCAGAGCGCGGGCCTCACGATATCGTCACCTGCAGTGGCCGAATAGCCCTCGTTGAAGACCAGATAAATCACTTCGAGTACCGACGACAATCGCGCGCCAAGCTCGGCACCGCGGGGGACCTCGAATGGTAGGTGCGCGTCAGCGAGCGTCCGCTTGGCGCGGACGATTCGCTGTGCGATCGTTGGCTCGGGAACAAGAAAAGCGCGTGCGATCTCGTCAGTCGTCAGGCCGCCGAGGAGACGAAGGGTGAGCGCAGTGCGCGCTTCGCGAGACAGAATCGGGTGACACGACATGAAGATCAGGCGGAGCACGTCGTCGCCAATGTCGTCGTCGAGCGCGGCGTCGAGCTCCGACACGGCAGTCTCCTGTCG